>CALMNY010000266.1 GCA_937872125.1 uncultured Candidatus Competibacteraceae bacterium
ATCGAAGTCAACGGCATCCCGCTGAAGGCGCGCAAGGGCGCGATGCTCATCGAGGCCACCGATGCGGCGGGTATCCCGATCCCCCGCTTCTGTTATCACAAGAAGCTGTCCATCGCCGCCAGTTGCCGGATGTGTCTGGTCGAGGTCGAGAAGGCGCCCAAGGCGATGCCGGCCTGCGCGACGCCGGTGATGGAAGGCATGAAGGTTTACACCCGGTCGCCCAAGGCGCTGGCCGCGCAGAAAGGCACCATGGAGTTCCTGCTGATCAACCACCCGCTGGACTGTCCGATCTGCGATCAGGGCGGCGAGTGCGAGTTGCAGGACCTGTCGATGGGTTACGGCGCCGGCATATCGCAGTTCGTCGAGCGCAAGCGGGTGGTCAAGGAAAAGGACATCGGGCCGCTGGTCGCGACCGACATGACCCGCTGCATTCATTGCACCCGTTGCGTGCGGTTCGGCGAGGAGATCGCCGGGCTGCGCGAGCTGGGCGCGACCGGGCGCGGCGAGAACATGGAAATCGGCACCTATGTGGCCCACAGCATGGTTTCGGAACTGGCGGGCAACGTCATTGATCTCTGCCCGGTCGGCGCGCTGACCGCCAAGCCGTCCCGCTACAGCGGCCGGTCCTGGGAGTTCGTGCAACATGCCGCCGTCGCGCCGCATGATTCGGTGGGCTCCAACATCTTCATCCATACCCAGCGCGGTCAGGTGAAGCGGGTCGTGCCGCGCGAGAACGAGCAGGTCAATGAAACCTGGATTTCCGACCGCGACCGGTTCAGCTACGAAGGCATCTATAGCGACGACCGGCTGGCCAAGCCGCTGCTCGGCGGCGTTGAGACCGAGTGGGAAGCCGCGCTGGAAGCGGCCGCCAAGGGCCTGAAGGACGTGATCGCCCGCCATGGCGCCGAATCGGTCGGCTTCCTGGTCTCGCCCACCGCGACCGTGGAAGAGCTGTATCTGACCCAGAAACTGGCGCGCGGTCTGGGCGTGGCGAACATTGACCATCGCCTGCGCCAGGCCGATTTCAGCGATCAGGGCGCGGCCCCGGTATTTCCATGGCTGGGGCAGGCGCTGGAAGACCTGGAAAAGGTCAAGGCTGCCCTGTTGATCGGCTCCAACCCACGGATGGAACAGCCGCTGGTCGGCCATCGCCTGCGTAAAGCGGCGCTGGCCGGCGGCCAGATCCTGTTCGTCAACCCGCGCGATTTCGACTTCCGGTTCCCGGTGGCGGCGAAAGTGATCGCCGATCCGGCCGGCATGGTGGCGGCGCTGGCCGGCGTGGCCCAGGCGGTGGCGGAATTGAAGGGCCAAGCCCTGCCGGCGAGCCTGGCGGGGCTGGTCGCGGGCGCTCCGGGTGAAGCCGAACGCGCCATCGCCGCCCATCTGGCGAACAACGCCCCGGCCACCGTGCTGCTGGGCAATCTGGCGGCCTCCCATCCCGCTTTTGCGTCCTTGCGGGCGCTGGCTGGTTTTGTGGCGCAGGCGAGCGGCGCGCGACTGGGTTATCTGCCGGAAGCCGCCAATTCAGCCGGCGGCTGGCTGGCCGGCGCGACGCCGCACCGCCTGGCAGGCGGCAAACCGGCCCCGCAAGCGGGTCTGGATGCGCGGGCGATGGTGGAAGCGCCGCGCAAAGCCTACGTGCTGCTCGGCGTCGAACCGGAACTGGACTGCTGGAATGGCGCGGCGGCGCTGAACGCCGTGCAAGGCGCTGAATTCGTGGTGGCGCTCAGCTCCTACGCCAGCGCCGCCAGCAAGCGCTATGCACGGGTCCTCCTGCCGGTGGCGACGTTTGCTGAGACTTCGGGCACCTACGTCAATGCCGAGGGTCGCTGGCAAAGCTTCCAGGGGGCTGTCAAGCCGTTCGGCGACGCGCGGCCGGCCTGGAAGGTGCTGCGGGTGCTGGGCAACCTGTGCGGTGTGGCAGGGTTCGAGTACGTCAGTTCCGAAGAGGTGCTGGCCGAAGTTCAGGGCGCCTGCGGCGAAGTCAAGCCGGACAATACGGTGGATTTTGGCCAGACCCTGACGCCGTTCCGGGCCAATGGTCTGCTGCGGGTCGCGGACGTGCCGATCTACGCGACCGATCCGCTGGTGCGGCGCGCCCGCTCGCTGCAAGCCAGTCCCCTGGCGCGGCCCGCCGAAGTGCGCTTGCATCCCGACGTGGCCCGCGAGCTGGGCGTGGCGGGACGGGAGCAGGTTCAGGTGCGCCAGAACGGCGCGGCGGTTGATCTGCCGCTGGTGCTCGACGACAGCGTGCCCAGAGGTTGCGCCTGGATTCCGGCGGGCCTGGCCGCCAGCGTGGCGCTCGGCCCGGCGGTGGGGCCGGTGGCTATCCAATAACAATCAGGACAACGGATCGTGGAAACGCTGCTGACGGTCATCATTATCCTGCTGAAAATCATCGTCCTGCTGGTGCCTCTGCTGGTGGGCGTGGCGTATCTGACCTTTGCCGAGCGCAAGATCATTGGTTACATGCAGGTTCGGCTGGGTCCGAACCGGGTCGGTCCCAAGGGCTGGTTGCAGCCCATCGCCGACGCCATGAAGCTGATGTTCAAGGAAATCATCATTCCGAGCCGGGCGGATCGCTTCCTGTTCCTGCTGGCGCCGGTGCTGTCCTTTGGACCGGCGATCGCGGCCTGGGCGGTCGTGCCCTTCGGCGACGGCATGATGATTTCCAATCTGGACGCCGGGCTGCTGTACCTGCTGGCCCTGACCTCGCTCGGCGTCTACGGCGTGATCGTCGCCGGGTGGGCGTCCAATTCCAAGTACGCCTTCCTCGGCGCGATGCGGTCGGCGGCGCAGATCGTCGCTTATGAAATCGCCATGGGCTTCGCTCTGGTGGGCGTGCTGATGGCCGCCGGCAGCCTGAATCTGAACCAGATCGTGCTGGCCCAGCAGGGCAGTCTGCTGCACTGGTTCTGGTTGCCGCTGCTGCCGCTGTTCCTGGTGTACTTCATCTCCGGCGTCGCGGAGACCAACCGCGCGCCTTTCGATGTGGCTGAGGGCGAGTCGGAGATCGTGGCCGGGTTCCACGTGGACTATTCCGGTATGGCCTTCGCGGTGTTCTTCCTGGCCGAATACGCCAACATGATCCTGGTGTCGGCGCTGGCGGCCACCCTGTTCCTCGGCGGCTGGCTGTCGCCGTTCGAGGGCATTCCGGTGCTGGGCGCGCTGTTTGACTTCGTGCCCGGTGCGCTCTGGCTGACGCTGAAGATTTCGCTCCTGCTGCTGTTCTTCCTGTGGTTCCGCGCCACCTTCCCGCGCTATCGCTACGATCAGATCATGCGGTTGGGCTGGAAGGTCTTTATCCCCGTAACCCTGGTCTGGATTCTGGTGGTCGGGCTGGGCGTGCTGGGCCAGGTCGGTCCGTGGTTCGATTGAGCGGAGAAAGCGAGCGATGAATACCCTGAA
>CALMNY010000267.1 GCA_937872125.1 uncultured Candidatus Competibacteraceae bacterium
TGGCCCATGCGCCGCAGCGCGGCGACATCCCGCGCCAGCGCGGTGGCGGCGGCCAGGATCGGCCGCGCCAGCCAGCCGAGGTGGTAATGCCGGCTAAATGAAGTTATTGACGGTGGCGCTGTTGTCCGCGCTGGGCGTGGCCGGTTGTGATCGTGACGACGACGATCCGATCACCACGGTGCGGTTGGCAGCACCGAGTTTCTCCGCCGCCTGGCCGGCGCTGGATACCGCGAGCGCAGCCGGTTTCCAGCACAGTCAGACATTGCGGCAAACCCTGCTACGGAACCTATGTCCCGGAGTACGTGCCGCTGCTGGTCGAGCCGCTGCGGTTTGAGGTCGAGTAGGGACACGGCGCCGCCGTGTCCCTACAGAGGTCGGACCTGGCAGGGTCTCTCGTTTGGCTGGATCAACCCGCTTTTTTCGTCATCAAACGTAACATGTCATCATGTATTTTTAAATGAAATGGGGTGGGGACGGGAACGGAGGCAATATTCCTGATAAGAGGCCTAATCGTGATAGAATGCGCTTTTAGTGAACCATTAACCTCACAACCCATTGCTGGGCGACCCCATGCCGGTATTGATCGGTAGCCGCATCGAACACCACGGACACACTCTGATCGTCGGCCACGGCGGGCGACTCTACGCCCCCCGCCTTTCCGTCGATGCCTGGGGCCGTACCCGCCATACCCAGAAGGTCACAAAATACCGGATCGTGGCCTGCGGGTGCGGGTGCACCTTCATCGCCCACGACGCTCGGATGAAAACCTGTGAAACCTGCAAAGCGCACGCGCAACGGGAACGCAGCATCCACCGCGCCGCTGCAGCTCAGCCACGCTCGGCGACTTGTACCCAGTGCGGTCAGCCTCTCACTGCGCAACGCCGCACCAAAATCTATTGTTCCCGCGCCTGTCAACAGAAAGCCTATCGGGAACGTCTCTGCATGGCCTTCCCCATCGTCACGTCAGGAGCACGCCCATGGCCGCCGAGCTGACCATCCGCCCAATGATTCGTACTGAGTTGGATACCCTGGTGGAATGGGCCGCCGCCGAGGGCTGGAATCCCGGTCTCAACGACGCTCAAATCTTCTGGGACACCGATCCCGAGGGCTTCATTGCCGCCGACCGACATGGCGAACTGATCGGCGGTGGCTCCATCGTCGCCTATGGGGCACGCTTCGGCTTCATGGGCTTCTTCATCGTCCGTCCCGAGTATCGTCGCCAGGGGCTGGGCCGTCCGCTCTGGCAGGCCCGCCGCGACCGACTCATCGCCCGGCTTCAGCCGCCGGCCGTCCTCGGCATGGATGGCGTCTTCGTCATGCAGGACTTCTATGCGCGCGGCGGCTTCGTGCTCAGTCACCGCGATCTGCGCTTCGCCGGGGTCGGGGTTTCGGCAACCCTCGACACGCGCCTGGTCGAGCTTGCCCAGATTCCCTTCATGGCGCTCGCCCGCTACGATGCCGCCCACTTTCCGGCACCCCGCGATGCCTTCCTGCGCGCCTGGATCGCCCAACCCGGCGGTCGTGCGCTCGGTGCGCTGCATGACGGCGTGCTCCACGGCTATGGCGTCATCCGCCCCTGCCAGCAAGGCTACAAAATCGGCCCCCTGTTCGCCGCCACTGCCGAGATCGCCGATAGTCTCTATCGCGGCCTTGCCGACCACGCGCGGGGTGAGACGGTCTTTCTCGACGTGCCGGAGAACAATCCGGCGGCGCTGGCGCTCGCCGCGCGTCATGGGTTGCGCGAGGTCTTCGGCTGCGCCCGGATGTACTACGGGCCACCCCCGCGTCTTCCCGACCGCGAGATTTTCGGGGTCACCACCTTCGAACTGGGGTGAGGGTGGATCGCAGACCTTGGCCGTAACGCATTCGAGTTCTCCCCGATGGCCCTGTATCGCGCGCTTTACGGCGCTGACCGACGCCTGGTTAGGCTTTCATCCTGGGTCGAACCCGTGAAAGCCCGCCATCCACAGCCAGCACTTGCCCGGTAATCCAGCTATTGGCGGGATCGAGCAGGAACACGATGGCGCGAGCGATATCCTCAGGCTGGCCCAGCCTGCCGAGCGCGTGCATGGCCTCCGAAAGTTTGCGCGCGCTTTCATTCGCCGTGAGCGATTGCGTCAGTGGCGTTTCGGTAAGGCCCGGAGCCACCGCATTGACGCGGAGATTGTTGCCGGCATAACTGGCCGCCGCAGCCAGGGTCAGACCGATAATGCCCGCCTTGGCGGCGGCAATGGCCTCATGGTTGGCCAGCCCCTCCAAAGCGGCGGCCGAAGATACCAACACGACGGAACCGCCGTTCCTCAGGTATTTGCCGGCGGCGCGCACGGTAGCAAAGGCGGTCGTCAGCGAGGCGTCAATCGTCGCCTGGTATTGCGCCTTGCTGGTTAAATGCGCCGCCTTGAGCAGCAGCGAACCGCTGCAATTGACGACGCCCGCGATTTCGCCGGCTTGCTGGAAAACCCGTTCGACGGCCTCGAAATCCGTGGCGTCCAATAGTGCATCAGGCGTTATTTTGCTTTGGTCGCGGGCGGTAGTGAACACCTGGTGCCCGGTCGCTTTGAGCTGCTTAACCGTGGCCTGGCCAATACCGCTGGCGGCGGCGATCACTAAAAAACGTGCCATGGGGTTCTCCTGGAGTACCTGGTGATGGGTTGATTGACCAAGGGGATTTTGCTGAAAATCGCACTTACGACGGCTGAAAGTGGTGGTTCAGCAGCTCCCGGAGTTCATCGGCCATCTTCACCCCCCGCAGGGCGCACTGGCTCTTAATCCGAGCGTGCAGGCTGGCCGGCACGTCAATGGTGAGCCGCTTGGTGGCTTCACCGTTGTTCACCCGGTCATCGGCCGTGGTGGCATTATCTGCCCGCGCCGCGTCCAGCTTGACGCCGGAGGATATTTTCTTACTCATAACCGCCTCTCTATTTCATCTACTCCAGCAGAGTTCCTCGGCGAGGGCCAGAATCTCCCGGCTTGCCAGACTGCCCGGATCATCAAATTACCGTATTTGTAACTTAACGATTTATCGTATAATCTGATTTCCTGACAGTCAACCTCAAGGCAATTTACGATGCCCCCTTCTTCCGAGCCACCCTCTCTGCGCTTCTGCTGTCCCGAAGCACTCCACGCCAAGACGCTCCAGGTGCTGGAAACCCTGGAGCAGGCCCCAGACCCCAGCAAACATCGCGGCCCCCTGGGTGATCTCGTGGTGGAATTGACTAACGCCGGGATGGACGACTATTTCCTCCAGCCGCTGCGGTTGGCCAAGGCGGGTTTCGTGGTGCAACAGACTGCGAACCTCGGGGTGGCCGGCGCCACCCGGATCATGGCGCCCATGATCCGCAATATCATCGGTCGCCTGGACCAGAGCCAGCTTCTAAGCATTAGCGGGTATATCCGCCACCTCATGCGTTGACGGCGCCTGCGATGAAAAGCCACCGGGGA
>CALMNY010000268.1 GCA_937872125.1 uncultured Candidatus Competibacteraceae bacterium
ACCAGCCCCGACAGTTCCCCCGGCCAGTGCGCTTCCACCGCCCGTGCCATGGCCGCCGACGCCTTGCCAGCGCCGATCACGATCAGCCGGCCCTGGGGCGGTTTCGGTAAGTACGGCGGCACGCACCGCGCCGGTTGGGCAGCGGCGATGGCGGCCTCGAACATCTCCCGCAACAATGCCTTGGGGTTAAGGCTCTTCGGCGCGTCCATCAACTCTTCCTCCAGAAATGGCAAATGACTCTCAACCCTTGGCCAGAGCCAGCAGGCAGCGAAAAAGCCGCTATCCTATGAATAATGAAATTGTAATATCATGCGTGCAGCGTTCCGACCAGCCATTGGTAGCCGGAGTCAGCTTCAAATACCTACTCCAAGTTCCGACATCCATCCCCTGCCCCCAAGGAGAATCTCCGCATGAAAACCCGTCTGATCGCGCTCGCCGCGCTCGCCCTGTTCGGTCTGAATCTGTCGCCCGCCTGGGCTGGCAAGTTGGAGCAAATCAAGAAGGACGGGCTGCGGGTTTGCCTGGAACCGGCCTACATGCCGTTCGAGATGACCAACAAGCGCGGGGAAATCGTTGGCTTCGATCCCGACCTCGCCGCCCTGATGCAAAAGGACCTGGGCGCTCCCAAGCTGGAACTGGTCAGCACGGCGTGGGATGGCATCATCCCGGCGCTGATCACCAACAAGTGCGACATCATCATGAGCGGCATGACCATCACCGACGAGCGCAAGCAGAAGGTGGACTTCTCCGACCCGTACATGCTAATCGGCCAGACGGTGCTCCTGCGCAAGGATTTGGCCGACAAGGTCAAATCCTACAAAGACCTCAACAAGCCGCAGTACAAGGTAGCCTCCAAGCTGGGCACCACCGGCGAAATCGCCTCCAAAAAACACATTCCCAAAGCCCAATACTTCTCCTACGAAACCGAGGCCGAAGGCGTGATGGAAGTGGTCAACGGCAAGGTGGACGCCTTTGTTTACGACGCCCCCTACAACCTGGTCGCCAACGTCCAGCGCGGTGAGGGCAAGCTGGTGTTCCTGGATAAACCCTTCACCGACGAGCCGATTGGCTGGGCCGTCGTCAAGGGCGATGCCGAATTCCTGAAGGCGCTCAACGGGTTCCTGGCCAAGATCAAGAAAGACGGAACCCACGACAAGCTGCACCAGAAATGGTTTAAGAACACCGACTGGCTGAAAGACGTGCAGTAAGCCATGTCGCTCAAACGACATCCCGCCCAGTGGCCCTGGCATGGGCTGCTGGTCCTGATCCTGCTGGGGCTGGCGATTGGTTTGTGGGTGGCGACCAAGCGGGTGAACTACGAGTGGCGCTGGGAGCGAGTGCCGCAATATTTCGCCTATCGGGCGGAAGCCCCGCAAGACACTCCCATCTCCGGTCAAGTGAGCGCGATTGCGCCCGATGGCCGCTCCCACCGCATCGTCATCACGCCGGAGGGTAGCGGCCCGCCGGTCACGGTCACGGTGGAACAAGCCCAGGTCGCGGTCGGCGCTACCGTCGCCGAGAACGATACGGTCGGCGTCAATTTCGAGTGGCGCGTCGGGCCGCTGACCCAGGGGCTGTGGGTCACGATCTGGATTTCCTTCGTCTCCGGCTTCGTCGGGCTGGTCATCGGCCTGATCACCGGCCTGTGCCGCATCTCGAAAAATCCGGCCCTGCGCGGTCTGGCGGTGCTCTACATCGAACTGATTCGCGGCACGCCGCTGCTGGTGCAGATCTTCATCTTCTATTTCTTCATCGGCACCGTGCTGAACCTGGATCGGACCGTCGCCGGCATCGGCGCGCTGGCGCTGTTTGTCGGGGCCTACACCGCCGAGATTATCCGGGCCGGCATCCAGTCCATCCCCAAGGGCCAGAGCGAGGCGGCCCGGTCGCTGGGGATGAGCGCCGCCGAAACCATGATCCATATCGTGCTGCCGCAGGCGTTCAAGCGGGTGCTGCCGCCGCTGGCCGGGCAGTTTATCAGTCTCATCAAGGATTCCTCGCTGGTGTCGGTGATCGCCATCACCGATCTGACCAAGAGCGGGCGGGAGATCATTACCGCCAGTTTCGCCACGTTTGAAATCTGGTTCACGGTGGCGATTCTCTATCTGCTGGTCACGTCGGTCTTGTCGCAACTGCTGTTCTGGCTGGAACGGAGGTTCGCCCGCAGTGATTAAGGTCACGCATCTGATCAAGATCTTCGAGGGACGCGGCCAGGTGGTGCGGGCGGTGGACGATGTCTCCACCCAGGTCGCCAAGGGCGAGGTCGTGGTGATCATCGGCCCGTCCGGCTCCGGCAAATCCACCTTTCTGCGCTGTCTGAACGGCCTGGAGGAGTTCAACGATGGGCAGGTCGTCATTGACGGCATTGATCTGACCGAGAGCAAGACCAATCTCAACGCGGTGCGCCGCGAAGTCGGGATGGTGTTCCAGCACTTCAACCTGTTCCCGCACAAGACCGTGCTGGAGAACGTCACCCTGGCCCAGCGGGTGGTGCGCAAGCGCAAGCCCGCCGAGGCCGCGGAAAGGGCGATGAAGCTGCTGACCAAGGTCGGCATCGCCGAGAAGGCGCAGGAATATCCGTCCCGCCTGTCCGGCGGCCAGCAACAGCGGGTGGCCATCGCCCGCGCCCTGGCGATGGACCCCAAGGTGATGCTGTTCGACGAGCCGACCAGCGCGCTGGACCCGGAGATGGTCGGCGAGGTGCTGGATGTGATGAAACAACTGGCGCGGGAAGGGATGACCATGGCGGTGGTCACCCACGAAATGGGCTT
>CALMNY010000269.1 GCA_937872125.1 uncultured Candidatus Competibacteraceae bacterium
CCGGCATCGCCTGACGCCCGCCGCCGCCCGCCGGTTTCACGCCGACTTGCAGGCGTTGCTGGCCTCGCATCTGGAGTTACAGACCCGCCATGACGCTTGATCGTCCGACCCTCGCCCGGTTGCGGGAACAGGCTGGGCAGGCGCGGCAGGCCGGCCACTACGCGCAGGCCGCGCACCTGGAGCGGCAGGCGGTGGAACTGGCCGAAACGCTTGGCCTGGCCGGCGAGCGGGTTCGGGCGCTGCTGTGGCAAGGCTACAGCCTGCGGCAGGCCGGCGAAGACGATCTGGCGCTGGCTGCCTTGCTGCAAGCGATCAACGAACCCACGCTGACCGTTGACCCAGCCGACCGGTTCGGCGCCTTGATCGCCATTCTCCACATCAGTCTGGAACGTAAACCCGTCCGTTTTTGCCGGGCGCTGCTGGAACAGGGACGGCGGGAGTTGGCGGAAGCACGCCAGCCGTGGTCGGCGCCGCTGGATTTCCTGGAAGGCGAGCTGGCCTATCGGCAGGGAGAGTTCGCGGCGGCCTGGAACTGGCACGAGCGCGCTTGGGCCGGCCGGCGGGACGCCCATCCCCGGCTGACGCCGGCGACGCATCTGTGGGCGTTGTGCCGCACTGCTTTTCGCCGCCGCGAACCGGCTGAAGTCGAACGACTCGCCCATCACCTGCAGGAATTGCGCCCGAACGCGGCCCTGGAGCGACCACTGGTCCTGCGGGCGCGGTGGCTGGCTTGGCGAGCACAAGGCGCCGCCGCCGATCCCACACCGGTCGAACAGGCGCGAACGTTGCTGACGAGGGCGACGGCAGAGCGCGAACCTCGGGATTTTGGCGCGCGGCTTGAGGCATTGCGGGTGCTGGCGCTGGCCGGTGACTGGGATCCGATCACCGCCGATTTGCGCCAAAAACCCCTGCATCCTGCTACGTTCGAAACTGCGCTCGGGTTGGGCGACCTGGCGCTCGGCCGGGCGCGGGCGGCGCTGGGATTGCCGGCGGTGGATGATGATTATGGTGAACCGGCTGTTGACGCTTTGCCGGTCGCGCCGAATTCCGACCGGGTTGCCGCTGTACTTGATGAAGCAGAACAGGATTATCGGGAGGCGGCACGCTTCGCCGAGGAGCAGGACCAGCGGTTGCAAACCCGCTGGTACGGCGATACGGTCCGGGAGCGGCAAGCGCGTCTGAACCGGCTGCATTCCCTTGCTGATTCAAGAGAATCCGAAAATCCATCATAGGTTGTATCGGTGACCACCCCCGCTGAAATCGCTGAATTCATCCGGGTTTGCCGCGAGAGTACGCTCACCGAGCGCAGCGGCTCCCAGAGTCATTTCATCGCCCTGTGTCGCCTGTTGGGCCTCAAGCCCCCGCTGGAGGAAGACCCGCGCGGGGAGTGGTTCACCTTCGAGAAGGGGGCGAAGAAGACCGGCGGCGGCGAGGGGTGGGCCGATGTCTGGCGCCGGCATTGCTTCGCCTGGGAGTACAAAGGCAAGCACAAGGATTTGCCGGCGGCGCTTCGGCAATTGCAGCAGTACGCCCTGGCGCTGGAAAACCCGGTGCTGCTGATCGTCTCGGACATGGAGACGATTGAGATTCACACCAATTTCCCGAACACGGTCAACGCCACCCATCGGCTGACGCTGGACGATCTGGCCGATCCCGCCCGGTTGAATCTCCTGCGCTGGGCGTTTCTGGAACCGGAGCGGTTGCAGCCGACCCGGACGCGGGAGGCGGTGACGCAAACCGCCGCGACGCTGCTGGGCGGTCTGGCGCAGAGCCTGCGCCAGCGCGGTCATGCGCCGCAACCGGTCGCGCATTTCATGACCCGGCTGCTGTTCTGCCTGTTCGCCGAGGACATCGGGCTGTTGCCTGATGGGTTGTTCAGCACGCTGGTGGAGGAATCGCGACGGGCGCCGGCGGACTTTCCAGGTTTGGCCCGCGATCTGTTTCGAGCGATGCGCCAGGGTGGGCGATTCGGGTTTGAACGGATTGCCTGGTTCAACGGCGGGTTGTTCGATGACGAGGATTGTCTGCCGCTGGAACCGGCCGATTTGGACACGCTGCATTCGGCAGCGGCGCTGGACTGGTCGGCGATTGAGCCGGCGATTTTCGGCACGCTGTTCGAGCGGGGCCTGGACCCGGACAAGCGGTCGCAACTGGGCGCGCACTATACCGATGCGGCCTCCATTCGCCGGCTGGTCGAGCCGGTGATTCGTGACCCGCTGTGGGCGGAATGGGCGACGGTCAAGGCCGATATAGCCGAGCTGCTGGCCGCGAAGAAGCCCAAACGAATCCAAGCTGAACAGGCGTTGCAGGGTTTTCTGGAACGGTTGCGGACGTTCCGGGTGCTGGACCCGGCGTGTGGTTCGGGCAATTTTCTCTATGTGGCGCTGCGGACGCTCAAGGACCTCGAACATCAGGTGATGCTGGAGGCCGAGGCGCTGGGCCTGCAACGCGGATTTCCCACCGTTGGCCCGGAGGCCGTTCTGGGGATCGAACTCAATCCCTACGCGGCAGAACTGGCGCGGCTGACGGTGTGGATCGGCGAGATTCAATGGATGCTCGGCCACGGCTACAGCCTGAACGACCAGCCGATTCTGAAACCGTTGAGTACCATCGAATGCCGGGATGCGTTGTTGACGATGAATGAATTCCCCCCCTGCCAAGGGGGGGTGGCCCGAAGGGACGGGGGGGTATCCGACGAGTCGAACCACCCCGGCGCTTCGCGCCACCCCTCCTTTGCCAAGGAGGGGAATTTCGTGCAAGAGGCTGCGTGGCCCACCGCAACGGTCATTGTGGGAAATCCGCCGTTTTTGGGGGACAAAAAGCAGTTAGCCATCCTGGGCGACGCCTATATGGCAGCCTTGCGCCAGGTTTATCAAGGCCGGGTTCCCGGCGGCGCTGATCTGGTTTGCTACTGGTTCGAGAAAGCGCGGGCGCAAATTGAAGCTGGACAGGCGCAACGGGCTGGCCTCGTGGCGACGAATTCGATTCGCGGTGGGCAGAACCGCAAGATATTGGAGCGCATCCGAGAAACCACAACGATTGTCCACGCTTGGTCGGATGAACCCTGGATCAATGAAGGGGCAGCGGTCAGAGTGTCGCTGGTGGGGTTTGGAGAGGGCGAAACTGAGGGGATTTTGAATGGCCAACCGGTTGCGCAAATCTACGCTGATCTGACTGGGCAGTCTCTTGATGCCAATAGCAGTTGTATGGATCTGACACAAGTCAAACGATTGGTAGAAAACGCCAAAATATCATTCATGGGGGTTACGAAATCAGGTCCGTTTGATATTTCTGGAAACTTGGCTCGCGCATGGCTAAAGCAACCCAATCCGCATGGAAAGCCAAACAGCGATGTACTCTTTCCATCCGTAAATGGCCAGGATTTGGCACAGCGGTTATCCGATAGTTGGATCATTCATTTCGGAGAAAAAAATGCCGTAGAGGCTGCTTTGTATGAGGCTCCTTACAATTATGCGTTAAGCCAAGTCAAGCCCGAACGTTTGAAGAGCAAGACACTGAAAAACAGGGAAATCTGGTGGCGCTTCGAGCGTGCGCGCCCAGAAATGTTCATGGCCTTCGGGGAGCGAGTTCGTTATATCGCTACAAGCATGGTAGCCAAGCATCGATTCTTCGTTTGGCTAAGCCGTTATGTAGTTCCAGAAAACGTGGTGATTGTCTTCGCCCGTTCCGATGACACCGCCTTCGGTATCCTGCATTCCCGGTTTCACGAACTTTGGGCATTGCGCCTCGGCACCAGCCTTGAAGACCGCCCCCGCTACACCCCGACCACCTGCTTCGAGACCTTCCCCTTCCCTGCCGGCCTGACGCCCAACATCCCGGCCAGCGCCTACGCCGATGATCCCCGCGCTCAGGCCATTGCCGACGCGGCTCGACGTCTCAACGAGTTGCGCGAGAACTGGCTGAATCCCCCGCAATGGGTGGATCGGGTTCCCGAAGTTGTGCCGGGTTATCCCGACCGCGTGATTCCAAAGCCCGAACACGCCGCTGAATTGAAGAAGCGCACGCTGACGAATCTTTACAACCAGCGCCCGGCTTGGCTGGATCATGCCCATCGCGCCCTCGATGAAGCAGTCGCCGCCGCTTACGGCTGGCCCGCCGACTTAAGCGAGGACGAGGTATTACGTCGGCTGCTAGCCTTGAATCGGGAACGAGCAGGGAATTTTCAGGTCATTCCGCCGTAAGCGTTCACCCCCTCCCCCCAACCCCCTCCCACGTAGGGGAGGGGGAGTTCAGCAACTCACTGTTTCACAAGGCTCCCTCCCCCCTTGCGGGGGAGGGCTGGGGAGAGGGGTGTGAACGGTTACATTCCCGCCTATTCCTTGATGGCTTCAACGGCGATATCAATACGCACCTCGTCGCTCACGTTCGGCGCGTATTTGCCGGCGTTGAACTCGGAGCGTTTGACCACCGTATAGGCGTTGGCGCCAATCGCGTCCTTTTTGAACATCGGATGCGGCATGGCCTGGAATGAGGTCACGGTCAGCGTCACCGGCTTCGTCACGCCTTTCAAGGTCAGGTTGCCTTCGACCTTCACCGGCTTGTCGCCCTCAAAGACCACTTTGGTTGATTTGAACGTGGCGGTCGGGTACTTCGCGGTATCGAGAAAATCCTCGCCTTGGATGTGCTCGTCGAAGGTCCCATAGCCCGTATCCACTGACTTGGTGTCAATCACGATATCAACCGCACCCGTCTTGGCTTCCTTGTCCAGGATGATGTTGCCGGTCGTCTTGTTGAAACGGCTCAACTGCGTCGAATAACCGAAGTGGCTATACGAGAACCGGGGGAACGTGTGGGTCCCATCCAGCACATAGGTTTCCGGCGCCGCCAGGGCAGGCGTGGTGGCAGCGGTCGTCACGGCAGCCAGCGCGAGAGCGGCGGAGAGGACGGTCAGTTTTTTCATGGCAATACTCCGATGAGGGTTGGAAAGGTTATTCGCCAGCATTGGCGGTGATGCGGAACTGAATCTGAACGTCATTGGCGACCACGTCGAACTTCGCCCACGGCCCCTCGCCGATGGCGAAATCCCCGCGACGGAGGGTAAATCGGCCCTCGAATACGCCGGCCTTGCCCTGCGCGGTGAAAGTCGCCGGAACGACGACGTCCTGGGTCTTGCCCTTGATCGTCAGTTGACCGGCGGCTTCATAGCGGTGGTCGCCCAGCGCCTTGACGCTGCGGGTCTCAAAACGCGCCGTCGGGAACGCCGGGATGTTGAACCAAACCTTGCCGGCCACTTCCTGATCGCTCTCAGCGGATCCGGTATCAATGCTCGCCAGGTCAACATCCACGGTGGCGTTGGCCGCTTCCGGGCGCTCCGGATCGAAACTCAATTGTGCAGTGAAGCGATTAAATTTCCCGTCCATGGTCACGCCCATCTGCTGGTAAGCGAAGGTGATGGCGCTCTGGTCGGCTTGCACCTGGCGGTATTCGGCGGCATGGCTGCTCCAGGGCAGGGCCGCGGCCAGCGTCAGGGCAAGGATCATCGGTTTCAGAGTCGGTTTCATGGTCATGGTTCCAGGTTTCGGGCGGGCAACATGCGCGTCAGCACGTCGTCCCGGTCAATAAAATGGTGCTTCAGGGCGGCGCCGATGTGACCGATCAGCACCACGACAAAGAACAGGTTGAGGCTCAGGTGAACGGTCTGCAGCAGATCGCCCAGTTCCCGATTCTTATCCAGCAGGTCGGGAATGGGCAGCACGCCGAACCAGACGGTCTGGAACCCCTTGGCCGAACTCATCAGCCAGCCCGACAGCGGAATGGCGATCATCAGCGCATACAGCAGAACGTGGCCGGCATGGGCGGCGAGCTGCATCACCCTGGGCATGTGCTCGGGTAGCGGAGGCGGACGATGGGTCACACGCCAGGCCAGGCGCACCAGCACCAACAAAAACACCGTCACGCCCGCCCATTTGTGCCAGGCGTAAAGTTGCAATTTCTGGGGCGACAGTGGCAGGTCCTGCATGTAAAAGCCCAGCGCCAACAGCCCGAACAGCAGCAGGGCGATTAGCCAGTGCAATGCTTTTGCAACCGGGGTGTAGTGCGTCGTCACGGTCAACCTCCTTCGTTCGGTAGAAAGGCGTAGGCATCCATGGCGAGTACGTAATCGGTGATGCCGGCATGGAAGCGTTCGATCCGGGCCGAGTCGCCAGCGGCGCCGAACGCTGCCCAAAATTAGATGGCCACAGTGTAGCCTTACCGACTGGCGTGAAATAGCCGACAATTGGCAAATCATTATTGCTGAATGAGCAACAATAGACCGACTGGAGACAAGGGCGTCCCTCAGAGGCTATCCAAAAACTGAATATTATTAAATCAATGGGTTATGTGTAGGAGCGGCCTTGGCCGCGATTGCTGACCCTCCTATCGCGGCCAAGGCCGCTCCTACAATCAACATGTTAGCTTTAGACAGCTTCTCAGATCAGCCTGGTGACGAGGGCGCCGCCGACCAGCAGCATCTGTCCGACAAGCTGCGGGGGATAGGGAAAGAAAACAAAGTGAACACCGGCGGGCCGCGCATCCAGCAACCCGCCGGGTTGGAATCAGCCTTTCGGCAGCAGAAACGCGATCAGGGTGGCCGCGAAGATGGCGCTGGTGATGACGCCGCTGATGTTGGCGCCCAGCGCGTGCGGCAGAACGATGACGCCCGGTCCCACCGACTTTTGCGCGACCTTGGCGGTGGTTGGTACGCAGCTCACCCCGGCGATGCCGATCACCGGGTTGTACTTCTTGCCTGACCAGTAGTAGAGCACGTAGCCGCCGATGATCCCGCCGATGCCGGAAATCAGCAGCGACAGAATGCCCAGCACCAGCAGTTTCAGCACCACCGGGTTCAGGATCGTCCCGGCTTCGCACAGCACGCCCAGCAGCAGCCCCAGGAAGAAGGTCGAGCCATACAGCACGGTGTTGGAGAACAGCTCGTAGAAGTTTGGCAGGTCGCTTTCGCGGATGACCACGCCCAGGAACAGCGACAGCAGCAGCGGCGAGGCCACCGGGAACAGCAGGCTAAGCAGCACGCAGGCGATTACCGCGAACACCAGCTTCTCGTTGGAAGTGATGGTCCGGCTCTTCTCCATCGGCATCGGCAGGGCGCGCAGCTTTTCGGGAATCATCAGCTTGATGAGATACGGAAAGCCGCCATAGGCCAGTCCCAGGTACAGATAGGCCACCACCGTGATCGGTACGAACAGGTCCTTGGCCAGCATCAGCGAGGTGAACAGCACCATCGGACCGTCCGCGCCGCCGATGGTCGCCACCGATGCCGCTTGTCCCGGATTCAGTCCCATCGCCACCGCCAGCGGGAATACCACGACCGTGCCCAGTTCGGCGAACAGGGCGATGATCATGCTTTGAAAC
>CALMNY010000270.1 GCA_937872125.1 uncultured Candidatus Competibacteraceae bacterium
GCGACCCGGCCCACCTCGCTGCGGCCCTCGGCTACTACCGCGCCACGCTCGGCGTCCCGTCCCACCGGAAACTGCTCTTCGGCTACCGCACGCCCGAGTTCGGTTACCCAGTGGTAAATCTCGCCGGTCGGCGGCGCTCCGGTCAGGCGCGCGCCCAGTTCCAGCGCGGCGCACACTCCGGCTTGCCGCACCCACGGATCCGATTGCCGGTCGGCGTAGCGGCTCACCACCAGCATCACGGTGGCCAGTTGCGCCCGCCGGGCCAGGGTGCGGAAGTACCCCAGGGTGAGGATCTCATTTTCACCCTCGTAAACGGTGGGGGCGAGCAAGTCCCACAGCGCTTCGGTGAAGAGGTTGCCGGCGAGGAGCGCGCGGCCGCCATGAGTCTTAAGCAGCACGTCGACAGTGGCCTCCTTCACCGCTTCGCTGCCGAACACCTTGGCCGTGACGCATTCGAGTTCTCCGCGATAGCCCTGGTCGAGCAATTGCGCCGTCCAGGCCGTCAGGGCGTCACAGGCCACGATGCGCGCCGCCAGCCCGCCGAGGCGGCGCTGGACCAGTTCGCGCGATCCGATGGGCGCACCGAAGGTCTGGCGCTGCTGCACCCAGGGCAAGAGGCTGGCGGCGATCAGACGCAGCGACCCCGCAGCCATGGCGCACACCGCCACGCGCCCATGGTTCAGCGCGTCGCTTCCTGGATCCGGGGGACTCGTCCCCCCTGCGGCGCGAGCGGCTTGCCGTCCGCCTTGGCGAAAACCATCTCCGTTCGGTTGCGGTCCTTCAACCAGAACCCAAACACTGCGCCAAAGGCCTCTGGGAGGGGCACCAGGCGTTCCTGATCGCACTGACTGACGACGCAAACAAACTTGGCTACACCGCCCGGTCGTTCAGTTCCCGTTCGCGATTCATTCAGCACGCGCTCAGGCCCACTCCTGGATCATTCGCCGTACCGGGCGATGGCTGGGGGATCGCCGGCCCCGCCTTCGCGGGGAGTCCCACCCCCGTCACTGTTTGAGAACCAGGCCGCCCCGTCCGGCGGGTAGGAGTGAACCGATGAATGCCATGAAGTGGATTCTGGGAGCCGTCGTCGCTACCGCGATCGTGGTCCCGCTGCAGAGCGCCAACGCATGGAATGGCGACGGCTACGGAAGGGGTGGTTACGACGGAACTCGCCACGGCGATTACCGAGGGGGTGACTACCCCGGTAACCGGGGCGACTACCGCGGCTACCACAGGCCTCACCATCGCTATGGGCGTCATGGTTACTATGGGCATCGCGGGTACTACCGAGGTCACCGGCATTATTACGGAGGCCCGGGCGACTACGGGCGGCCTTGGTACGGCGATCGCGGGCCGGTGGTGGTGGTTCCGACCCCGCCGCCCCCACCGTTCCCTTGGTAAGCCCGTTTGCATTGGGGCGATCCTGGCCTTCACCGCTTGTTGACCACCGCCGCCATGCGGTCCTGGTCCACGTGGGTGTCGATCGGGGTCGTGGCCAGGTTGACGTGCCCCAGCAGCGCCTGAATGTCCACCCGTGCCGCGCCGGCGTTCAGGAGATGGGTGGCGTCGGTGTGGCGCAGCTTGTGGGGGCTGATCTTCTTCTCGATCCCCGCCTGCTTCAGCATCCCCCGCCGGTCGGCGCGGGTGGCTTGCGGGGACACCGGCTGGCCGGGCGGGCGGGCGAATAGAGACTCACCCCGGGGCGGGTCCTGCCGCCTGCTGGGCCGGGTTCCGTTCGCCGTCTCTTCTCACCCGGCCTGACGGAACGTCAGATGGAGCCGCTGTTCGCCCAGCAGCGGGTGCTGGCCGGCTTGGAGCGGCCGCACGCCATGATCGCGCAATCGGTCGGGACCGCCCCCCACCAGGACGTGGGGTACGACAACGATTCCTTCATTTTCGTGAGCAGACCCCTGATAGGTCTCGGCAGCAAGCGGCGAGGTGAGCGACTTCGCACGCCAGCGGGTGGCGTCGAGGTGACGTCGTCCCTGGTCAGTTCAATCGGCGGCAGGCAGGCACAGCCACAGGCGCGCACCGCCCAGGGGCGAGGTCTGCGCCTGTACGCTGCCCCCGTAGGTGTGGGCCAGGGTGCGCACGATATCCAGCCCCAGGCCGGAGCCGGGGCGTTGCTCGTCGAGCTGTACGCCGCGCTCGAACAGGCGATCGCACTGCGCCTGGGGAATGCCGGGGCCGTCGTCGTCCACGGTGAAGCACAACTGGTTACCCTCGCGCCGCACATCGACCACGACGCGCGCGCGGGCCCATTTGCCGGCGTTGTCGATCAGATTGCCCAGCAGCTCGTACAGGTCCTGCTCCTCGCCGCGAAAGGCGCCGTCCTGGGCCTGAGGCGCCAGCTCAAAACGAAGCTGCCGTTCGGTGTGCAGGCGCTGCATGGTGCGCAAGAGGGCCTGCACGGGCGCCAGCGCCGGGGTGCGCAGTCCCGTGGCGCGCACGGCGGCGGCGGCGCGGGCGCGCGCGAGGTGGTAGTCCACCTGACGGCTGGCGCTGGCCACCTGCTCGCGTACCAGTTGCGCCAGCGGGCTGCTGTCCTGGGCGGCGGCGTTGGCGAGGATGGATAGCGGCGTGTGCACTGCGTGGGCCAGATTGCCGGCCTGGGTGCGGGCGCGCTGCACCATGTCGGCGTTTTGCGCCAGCACATGGTTGAACTCCTGCACCAACGGCTGTAGCTCCTGGGGAAAGCGGCCTTCCAACTGTGCGGCGCTGCCACTGTGCACAGCGGCCAGGCGCTGGCGCAGCCATTGCAGGGGGCGCAGCGCCAGTTGCAATTGCACGGCTACGGCCACAGCCAGGCCCAGCGCCAGCATGCCAAGGGCGGTCAGCAGCAGGCGGGTAAACCGTTCCATGGGTTCGGCGATCAAGGCCTTGTCCGCCGCCACGACCAGGCGCAGCGGCGGGGCATCGTCCTCGGGCAACTGCAGGGTGCGCGCCACGGCCAGCAGTTCATGCCCCTGCGCGTCGTGTAATACCAGGACGTGGTAGCCCTGAGCGGGGTAGGCAGCGGGCGCGGCGGGCAGCGACAGCACCTGGTCCCACAGCGAGCGCGAACGCGCCAGCGCCACCTGCGGCTTGCTGCCCAGCCGGTCGATCTGCCAGTACAGGCCCGACAACGGCGCCGCCAGGCGCGGGTCGGCTGCCATGGAGCCGACGATGAGGCGCCCGCCCGGCTCCCAATCCACGGCGGCGCTCAGGTGGTCCAGTTGCATGACCAACTGCACCTGGAGTTGCTGGGTGATGTGGTCCTGGAACAAAGCGCGCAGCCCCCAGCCTGCCAGGGCGATGGTGAGCAGCATCCAGGCCAGGGTGCCCGCGAGCAGGCGCCAGCGCAGCGAGCCCGCGAACGCTTGCGCTGTCATGTGGGCGCGCTGACGTCCACCAGCCGGTAGCCCAGACCGCGCACGGTCTCGATGCTGCCGGGCGGCAGCTTCTTGCGCAGGCGGCCCACGAACACCTCGATGGTGTTGGAGTCGCGGTCGCTGTCGTAGGGGTAGATGTGTTCGGCCAGCTCGGTGCGCGAGAGCACCTCGCCCTTGCGCTGCATCAAGAGCGACAGCAGCTTGAATTCATGGCTGGTCAGCGGCAAGGGCTGGCTATCGACCAGCACGCGCGCCTGGCGCGTATCGAGCCAGATCGGGCCGCATTGCCACTGCGCGCTGGCATGCTCACCCAGGCGGCGCAAAAGCGCACGCAAGCGCGCGAGCAACTCCTCCATGTGAAAGGGCTTGGCCAGGTAGTCGTCGGCGCCGGCGTCTATACCCTCAACCTTTTCCTGCCAGGCGCCGCGCGCGGTGAGGATGAGCACCGGCATGTTGCGTTCGGCCGTGCGCCAGCGGCGCAACACCGACAGGCCGTCGAGCACGGGCAGGCCCAGGTCGAGCACCACGGCGTCGAAATCCTCCACCTCGCCCAGGTAATGCGCCTCGGCGCCGTCGCTGGCGCTTTCCACCGTGTGGCCTGCGCCGCTGATGGCCTGCACCAACTGGGCGCACAGCGTGGGCTCGTCTTCCACGACGAGGATGCGCATCAAGGCTCCTTGCGTTTCATGCTGATGACCTGGCCGTCGACGGCATTGACCTTGAGCTTGGCCATGCGGCCGTCGTTTTGCAGCAGGCGGATTTCGTAGATGAAGCGCCCGTCGTCATGCTCGAACTCGACCTTGAGCACCTGGCCCTGGTAGTCGCGCTCCACCGTGTCGAGCACGCTGCGCAGCGGCAACGCCTGGCCTTGCTCCAGCGCCTGGCGCGCCAGGTCATAGTCACGCTCATCGGCCTGCAGGGTTCCGCCCGCGCCCAGGGCGTACACCCACAGGCTCAGCAGGGTCAGGCGGCGGAAGGGGGCGGTACGGCGGGTATTCATAAAAATTTTATACCTCGGCGGCGATGAACGGCGGATGAACACGGCCTTCAGCATGGGTTCAAGGCGGTTTTTCCAGAATTGTTCCCAAGCCAAATGCGGCGCCCGGTCACCCGCAACCACGACTGAAGCGCCACCCACCAAGCCAAAAAGGAAGACCGCATGCGTATCAAAATCGCCCTGGGAATCTGGTTGCTGGGAATCACCCTGGCCTGGCTGGCGGTGGCCCCGCCGGACCCGGGCCTGTGGCCGCTGGTTGATGCGCAGGGCGCGGCCTCGGGCTGGTGGCGGCTGCGCCAGCACGCCATCTACCTCACGGGCCTGTGGAGCATAGGCTTGATGAGTCTGGGCATGCTGCTGGCGCTGCGCCTGCCGCTGCTGGAGCGCCCGCTGGGCGGCATGGACCAGGTCTATCGCCTGCACAAATGGGCGGGCATCAGCGCCGCCATTACGACCATCGCCCACTGGGGCGCCAAGGAATCCAGCGGCTGGATCAAGGCCCTGTGGGGCCGCGCCGGCCACCCCGAGCGCGAGGCCGTGTGGGCCTGGTTGACCGATAGCCGGGGCCTGGCCAAGGACGTGGGCGAATGGGCATTCTACCTGCTGCTCGCGATGGTGCTCATCACCCTGTGGCAGCGCCTGCTGCCCTACAAGCGCTGGCGCATCACGCACCGCGCCATGCCGCTGCTGTATCTGGCGCTGGTGTTCCATGCCGTGGCGCTGATGCCACTCTCCTTCTGGGCCATGCCGCTGGGCCTGCTGATGGGCAGCCTGTTGGCGCTGGGCAGCCTCGCGGCGCTGTGGTCGCTGGCGGGCTGGATCGGCCTGCGGCGCAGCCACGCAGCCCGGATCCATGCTGTGCGGCTGTTGGGGGACGGTGCGCCGGACGCACCCGTGGAAGTGATCTGCGCCATGCCACCAAGCTGGCCGGGCCACCGCGCGGGGCAGTTCGCCTTTGTGCGCTTCGACCGCAGCGAAGGCGCCCACCCCTTCACCATTGCCAGCGCCCCTGGGGCGCTGGGCGTGGGCGAGCGGGGCGAGTCGCTGCTGCGCCTGGTCATCAAGCCCCTGGGCGACTATACCCGCACGCTGCACCAGCGCCTGCGCGCCGGGCAGAGCGTAACCATCGAAGGCCCCTACGGCCGCTTTGACGGCCGGGGTCAAGCCGAACGCCAGCAGGTCTGGGTGGCGGCGGGCGTGGGCGTCACCCCCTTCCTCGCGCTGCTGGAGGCACGCCAGCCCGGTGCTTCCGGCCCGGCCGCAGACCTGGCCCCTGTGCACATGCACTACTGCACCCGCGACGCCCGCCGCGACCCGCTGCTGGCGCGCGTGCAGGCGCTGTGCGCCCAGGCCCAGCCGCCGGTGCAGCTCACGGTGCACAGCGCGGCCCAGGGGCCGCTTCTGAAGCCCCAGGATCTGGAAGTCATCTCCGGACCGCTGGATATCTGGTTTTGCGGTCCGCAGGGCCTGGGCGATGCGCTGCACGCCCACGCCAGCGGCCCGCGGCCCTGGCGTCTGCACCGCGAATCGTTTGCCATGCGTTGATGTGGAGGCTTTCCCATGAAAACCCATCCCTCCCTTTTGTCCCTTTGTCTGGCCCTGGCGGCGGCGCCCGCCCTGGCCAGCGATGACTGCGACGCGCCGGTCGAACGCTGGCAATCGCGCGAGGCCGTGCGCCAGATGGCCGCGCAGCAGGGCTGGCAGGTGCAGCGCCTGAAGATCGACGACGGTTGCTACGAAATCCGTGGTGCCGATGCCCAGGGCCGATCCTTCAAGGCCAGGATCGACCCGGAGACCCTGCGACTGGTGAAGATGAAAGTGCGCGACCGCGACCATGACCAGGAGCGCGACCGCGACCGCGAGCGCCCGCGCAGCCCGGACGCGCCCCCGCGCAATGCCGATGGCGGGGCCAACGCCCCCGCCTCCGGCCCCTTGCTGACGCCCGGCGCCACGCCGGGCGGCCATAGTGAATGAGTTTGCAACGGAGAACGACCATGTCCAAACCCCTTCTGACCACCGTGGCCGTCGCCTGCGCGCTGGCCCTGCCCGCCGCCGCGCACAGCCGCCAGATCACGCTGTCCACTACCCTCAACAACTACGGGGGCGACGGCGCCTACCTCGCCGTATACCTGACCGACGCCAAGGGCGCCTACGCCAGTACGCTGTGGGTGGCCGGTGGCAAAGCCAAGTACTACAAGCACCTGGCGGACTGGAACCGGTTGTCCGCCGGCGACAGCAAGCGCCTGGATGGCGTGACCGGCGCCAGCGTGGGCGCGGGCCGCACGCTCAAGGTCACGGCAGAGCTGGCCGACGCGCTGATCGATGCCGGCTACGAAATCCGCGTCGACGCGGCGGTGGAAAACATGCGCGACAGCCCGTCGGAGGTGCGCGCGCCGCTGACGAGCACCAACGCCGGCAAACCGCAGCCCGGCAAGCAGTACATTCAGGCGCTCACCTTCCAACTGCAATAAGCAAGAGCACATCATGGGCTGGAAATCGATCCACCGCTGGCTGGGCCTCATGGCGGGCACGCTGGCGCTGGTGCTGGGCCTGACCGGCGCCCTGCTCGCCATCGACCCGATTCAGCAGGCCTGGCAGGCCCCGGCGGCGGGCGAGCTGCCGGTGGCGACGCTAGTGGAGCGGGTCTCGCGCACCATCCCCGGCATCGAGGAAATCCGCCACCTGCCCTCGGGCGTGGTTGTGGTTCATTCCTTCGAGCAGGACCAGGCCCGCGCCGTCCGCGTCGATCCGGCCGATGGCCGCGTGCTGGGACCCTACCAACCTTCGGTGCTCCCGCGCTGGGTGAAGAACCTGCACCGCACGCTGCTGCTGGGCGACGCTGGACGTTGGGGCGCGGCGGCTGCCGCCCTCGCCATGCTGGTGCTGAGCAGCTCGGGCCTGCTGCTGCTGCTGCGCCGCATGGGCGGCTGGCGGCGCCTCGCCGCGCGCGTGCGCGGCACGCTGGCGCAGCGCGTGCACGTACTCACCGGGCGCGTGGTGCTGGCGGTGCTGCTGCTGACTTCCGTCACGGCGCTGTACATGAGCGCGACCACGCTCGGCTTCGTCGCGCTTGATCCACCCAGCGAACCCGAGGTGGTCTCGGTGGCCAACGGCCAACCGATGCTTGCCGGCGCGCAACTGCTCCTGCTGCAGAGCCTGCCCCTGCGGGACCTGCGCAAGCTCAATTTCCCGGACGCGAGCGATCCCGAGGACGCCTGGCAGGTGACGACCCGCACGGGCCAGGCCTGGATCGACCGCTACTCGGGCCAGCAGCTCGCCTGGCAGGACGCGACAACGGCCCAACGCCTGTACGACTGGGCCCTGATGCTGCACGCGGGCGAAGGCGCCTGGTGGCCGTGGGTGCTGGTGCTGGGCGCCACGGGAGCGAGCATCCCCCTGTTTTGGGTGACGGGTCTCATCCTCTGGTGGCAGGCGCGCCGCCACAGGCCCCGGGTGGCCCACAACAGCCCGCTGGCGCAGGCCGACATGCTGATCTTCGTCGCCAGCGAGGACGGCAGCACCTGGGGCTTCGCCCAGGCGCTGCACGATGCCCTGGTACGGGCGGGCCACCGCGTCCACAGCGCCGCGCTCGAACACTTCCAGAGCGGGCCGGCGGCGCGGCAGATCTTTGTGCTGGCCTCCACCTACGGCGAAGGACAGGCGCCGGCGCACGCCAGCCGGGCGCTAGAACGCATCCAGGCCCTGGACGCGGCGGCCGTGCCGGTCACGGTGCTGGGCTTTGGCGACCGGCAGTTTCCGGCCTTCTGTGCCTTTGCCGAAGCGCTGGATAGCACGCTGCGCCAGCGCGGCTGGCCCCAGTTGCTCCCGTTCGCGCGCATCCACCAGCAATCGGCCCAGGAATTTACCCGCTGGGGGGAAGCGCTGGCCCAGGCGCTGGACGAACCTCTGGCGCTGGACTACCGGCCGCACCGGCCGCCCACCACGACGCTGACGCTCGAGGCGCGCCAGGACTACCCCGGCCGCGCCGACCAGCCGACGGCGATCCTGCGCTTTCGCTGGCTCCCTCAGAGCGCCTGGGACCGCCTGCTGGGCCGGGGCCTGGCGCGCTTTGTCGCCGGCGACCTGCTGGGTGTGCTGCCGCCCGACTCGAGTATGCCGCGCTACTACTCGCTGGCCTCGGGCTGGCGCGACGGCTTCGTGGAAATCTGCGTGCGCCGCATGCCCGGCGGCGTTTGCTCCGGCTACCTGCACGCGCTGCAGCCCGGCGACACCCTCCAGGCCTTCGTCCGTCCCAACCCCGGCTTTGCGCTGGCAGGCGAACGGGGGCCTGTGGTGCTGATCGGTGCGGGCACGGGCGTGGCGCCGCTGGCGGGTTTCATTCGCGGCAACGCGCGGCGCACCCCCATGCACCTGTACTTCGGCACCCGCGACCCGGCGCGGGATTTCTACTTTGGCCCCGAACTTCAGCGCTGGCTGGGCGAGCGGCGCCTGGCCAGCCTGCGCACGGTGTTCTCGCGCACCGCTGGCGGCGGGGGTTATGTGCAGGACGCGCTGCGCCGCGATGCCAGCCGGTTGCAGGAGTTGCTGGCCCGGGGCGCCATCGTGCGCGTGTGCGGCAGCCGCCCCATGGCGCAGGGTGTGGCCCAAGTGCTCGACGGCATCCTGGCCGCGCGGCGCCTGAGCGTGGCGCAACTCAAGGCGAACGGACGCTATGCCGAAGACATCTTCTGAGCGGCCCCGGCGCGGCTGGCGCATCCACCGGCACGGGCCCACCATGGGCACGCGCTGGTCCGTCTCCTGCGACGTCGAACCGGAAATCGCCACCGACGCCCTGCACCAAGCCTTGGCCGCGGCGGTGGAGCAGGTGGATCGGCAGATGTCACCCTGGAAGCCGGACAGTGACCTGAACCGGCTGAACCAGGCGCCACCCGACCACTGGGTGGCCCTGCCCGCCCAAATCCTGCAGGTGCTGACTCGGGCGCTGGACATCAGCCGCCTGAGCAGCGGGGCCTTTGATCCGGCCGTTGGCGCGCTGGTCGATGCCTGGGGCTTTGGCGCCGTGCGCGACCGCCCCGATGCCGTCGCCATTCGCGCCGCCGCCCAGGCGACATACCAACCAGCCCATCAGGGGCTGGAACTGGACGCGCTTGCCGGCCGCGCCTGCAAGCGCGCCCCCGTGCAGCTCGACCTGTGCGGCATTGCCAAGGGCTACGCCGTCGATCAGATGGCGGCCGTGCTGCAGCGCCACGGCGTGCAGCATGCCCTGGTGGCTCTCGATGGCGAACTGCGCGCCGTGGGCAGCCAGGCCGACGGCCAGCCCTGGGCCGTGGCCGTGGAAAGCCCGCAGCCTGGACGCCGTGCCGCCCATGGCGTGATCGAACTGCAGGATCTGGCCATCGCCACCTCGGGTGACTACCGCCGTTGGGTGGAGGTGGGCGGCGTGCGCCTGTCGCACACCATGGATGCGCGCCGGGCCGCACCGGTCCACCACGCCGTGGCGTCGGTCACCGTGCTGGCGCGCGACTGCATGAGCGCCGATGCCTGGGCCACCGCGCTGCTGGTCGCAGGCCCGGGCGAAGGCCCGGCCCTGGCTCAGCGCATGGGGCTGGAGGCACTGTTCCTGTTGCGCCGCGAGGGGCGCTGGGTGGAGCTGGGGCTGGGGCGCTTTGCGGCCGCCCCAGCGGCAAACCCCATGGCACACCACCACGCCCCTACCGCACCGCCAGCCCCGCCGCATGCTCGATGACGGGGTTGCGCTCCACACGAAACGGCATGGCGCTTCAAAAACGACCGTGGCGATGCTGTGGTGCGTGAGGATGAGATCTACGACTGGTTTGCGGCCAAGGACAACGCGGCGCTGTGTTCCTGGGAGCACTTCTGTCGCCTGGCGCGGGAACCGGAGCGGCGCAAGGTCGGCGGCGATGCGCGGATCGTGGTCGGTGGCACCGTTTATGAAGTCGATCCCGGCCTGGCTCATGCGGACTGAAGTCATCGAGTATTACCGGCTGACCAAGCCGTTGAACCGGGCCGGCTATTATGAAACCGCACACCACAGCCAGATCATCAAGAACGTGCGCGGCGCCATCCTGGAAGGCCGCATCGTCGCCCTCTGTGGCGTGATCGGCAGCGGGAAGACCGTGATGCTGCGCCGGTTACAGCAACAATTGAAGGAGGAAAATCGCATCACCGTCTCCCGTTCCCTGACGGCGGAAAAGCACAGCGTCAAGCTCAGCACCCTGGTGGCGGCGCTGTTCTACGATCTTTCGCCAGAAAGAAGGTCCGCGTGCCCAGCCGAACTGAAGATCGCGAGCGGGAACTCCAGGAATGGGTGAAAAAGAGCAAGCGACCGGTCGCCTTGTTCATCGACGACGCCCACGCACTCAAGGATGATACGCTCACCGGACTCAAGCGACTGATGGAAGTCATCGAAAGCGATGGGGGTTGCCTGTCGGTGGTCCTGGCCGGTTGGCCCAAGCGGCGCAATGACTTGCGCCGCCCGAAGCTGGAGGAAATCGGTATGCGGACCGATACCTTCTCCCTCGACGGCATCACCGGCAGCCAGCGCGAATAGATCCAGTGGTTGCTGTCAACCTGCGCGGCGCATCCGCAGGGTCCCGATGCGATCATCCGTCCCGAAGCGGTCGATCTGCTGGCCAGCCGGTTGCGGACACCCCTCCAGATCGAATGGCATCTGACCCAAGCTTTGGAGGCTGCCTATCAGACCGGTGAATCCCCTATCGGTCCCGAACTGGTCGAGACCCTGCTGTACCGGCATCTGGATGATCTGGAATCGACCCTAACCCGGCAAGGCTACGGCCTCAAGGACCTGGTGCAGAACTTCGACGCCAAGCCGGCGGAAATTAAAGCCCTATTTGCCAATCAGCTCGATCCGATCCGGGCCAATGACCTGCGCGATCGGATGCGCCTCGCCGGACTGCCTATTTGAACGGGTCACGGTGACTGGCAATTAATGTGGTCCCGGACCGGATGATTGCAGTCTCAGTGGCAAATAATCCGGTCCCGACGGTGCCGATAGTTGCATTTAATTCGGTCCTGAAATCGCGATGATTTCAGTCCTGACCGTTTTCGATTTCAGTCCTCTACACCTATTTGCTTAGCGTAGGATATTGGGAAGATTCTGCGATAACCATTTGTAAAAAGAGACACTATATGATAAGAAAACCGATGGGTATTGAAGAACGCATGGTCGGAGTAGGCCAAATCCTGATCGAGTGTTTTTACGAGTTGCCGTTGAATGATAACGATATAAACGATCTCTTCGATGTGGTCGCCGAGATCATGGGGGCGGCGCTAGACGTAGACCAACTCGGCTATGACCGTGAAGATGTTATCGCTGGGCTGCGGAGCATGTGTAAGGAGTAGGTGTAGAGGACTGCAATCGAAAATCACCAAGACTGTAATCAGCGCAGTTTCGTAACCAGATTGCTCCACAAACTCATCAGCGGCGGCCAGACCGGCGTAGACCGGGCGACCCTCGATGTGGGGCTGGTTCTGGGCCTGGCAGTCGGCGGCGGGTGTCCGCCGGGCCGACGCGCCGAGGACGGGGTGATTCCCGACCGCTACCCGCTGGTGGAGACCCCGGAGCGCAACGACCCGGCCCGCACCCGGTGCAAGAACGCGGATGCGGACAGGAACCGCCGTCGGTGGATGCCCAGGCATGATCGATACCCAGAAAGGGGTCCATCGGGGCGGCCATCTCGCCACCCCGCAGGGAGCAAGCGCGAACGCCACTGCCGCTGTTCATGCGTTGCCGGTGGGTGATTTCACTCCTCCCAGCCTTCTTCAAGCGGCGCTCGTTCCGCTCAGGAACGGGTAGTCCGTATAGCCCTGAGCGCCGGGTGAATAGAACGTGCTCGGGTCCGGCGTGTTGAGCGGCGCGCCCCGGCGGAAGCGCTCCGGCAGATCGGGATTCGCCAGAAAGGCGCTACCGAAGACCGTCGCGTCGGCTCGGCCATCCGCCACAGCGGCTTCAGCGCTCTTCTGGTCGAGACCGCCGCCGATCAGGTAGGCGCCGTTGAAGCGCGGGCGCAACCGGGCGTGGTAATCGAATTTGGCCCCGAACTGGGCGACGTGCAGGTAAGCCGGATTGAGGCCACGAAGTTGCTCGACCAGGTAGGTGTAAGTTTCCTGGGGATTGGCGTCAACGATGTCGTTGAAGTGCATTTCCGGCGCAATCTTCACCCCGACGCGATCTCCGCCGGCCTCGGCGACCATCGCCGCCAGCACCTCCAGCACAAAGCGGGCGCGATTCGCGACAGAGCCGCCGTATTGATCCTGACGCTGGTTGGCGCCGGACGCAAGAAATTGTTCCGGCAGGTAGCCCGAAGCCGCGTGCAGTTCCACCCCATCGCAGCCCGCTTCCAGCGCGCGGCGCGTCGCGATGCGAAAGTCCGCAATGATTGCAGCAATCTCGTCTACACTCAGCGCCCGCGGGGTGACGAAATCCTGCAGACCACTCGGGGTCCAGCTTTGGCCAGCCGGCTTGATCGCGGACGGCGCCACGGGTACCGCCCCTTCCGGCAATAAGGCGGGGTGAGAGATCCGTCCGGTGTGCCACAGTTGCATGAAAATCCGGCCCCCTTGGGCATGGACGGCCTCAGTGATTTTCTTCCAGGCGGCCACCTGGGCATCGGTCCCGATCCCCGGCGTGCGCACGTAACCCTTGCCCATCGGCGAAACATAGGCGCATTCAGTAATGATCAGCCCGGCGCTGGCGCGTTGGCTGTAATACGTGATCGCCAATTCACTCGGCACGCCATCGTCGCCGGCGCGGGAACGGGTCATCGGCGCCATGACCATACGGTTTGACAAGGTATAGCGACCGACGCGAACGGGGGTGAAAAGTGGGCTCATAGCGTGTTCCTCAGAGGTTATTGTTGGGGGTCGAAGCATGATCAACCAAAGCCGATGCAGGATAAAGCAGGTAAAATCGAAACCATTGGTCCGCTGATGGATCCCTGTGCGTGGAACTCCCGAACGATAGGGCTTTATTCGTGGAGGTCGTTAAAGCGCGCGGCTTCCGTCATGCCGCCGAAGCGGTCGGGATGCCGAACTCCACGGTGTCGCGCTGGATCAGCACCCTGGAAAAGGCCATGGGGTCGGGCCTGCTCCACCCCACCCCACGCCAGAGCGCGCTGAGTGTTCTTGGCTGTCCGCCCGTTCGCCGTCGATGAGGGAGGCGGCGATCAGCGGGAGCGCGGTGCGTGATGGCCCGTGGGGCGCGGGATCGTGGGGCACGTCTGGTCTCCATTTTTCAGTCGGGCCGGATCATAAGGGCCAGTGACGGGTTGCGCCTGGCCGGAACGGACCCGGCAGCTCGGGCCGTCGGTTGGAGCCGGGCGGCCAGATCATGCCGATATTCAGCGCGTGACGCCGGCGTGACGGCGCGGGAACGAAGGGACCGCATCATGACTATCGTTTACAAAGAAAATGCGCCGCTGCGCATCGAAGCTGCGCAGGACCTGTACCGGCGCTCTACCCTGGGGGCGCGGCGGCCGGTGGATCAACCGGATCGGTTCGCCGGGATGTTGAACAACGCCAATCTGATCATCACCGCCTGGCGCGGCGAACGCTGCGTGGGCATCGCCCGCACCTTGACCGATTTCACCTATGTGGCGTATCTCGCCGACCTGGCGGTCGATGCCGACTACCAACGGCAGGGCATTGGCCGGCAACTGATCGTGGAAACCCAACAGCGCCTGATGCCCGCGTGCATGATCGTATTGTTGGCGGCGCCTCAGGCCCACGCCTATTACGCTCGGCTGGGCTTTGCGCCCCATCCTCGCGCCTGGGTGCTCCGGG
>CALMNY010000271.1 GCA_937872125.1 uncultured Candidatus Competibacteraceae bacterium
ACGGCCTGACGCCGGACGAGCGGCGGGCGTTTCTGGAGCAATTATCGCCCGAGGAGCGCCTGCGCGGGCTGGGGCCGGAGGAACGGCTGCGCGGGCTGGGGCCGGAGGAACGGCTGCGCGGGCTGGACCCCGATCAGATTAAAGCGTACCTCAAGAAATTCGAGCACTGAGGCGATGTCTGGAACCGATGAGTCCGACGGGCTGGGCGTGGGCCGGACTCTGGCCTCCCCATCACCGTCAGCCCCGCTCGCCGGCGACCGCGCTCGATGAGTTGCTCGCGCCGGACGAACGTGCCAGCGCGCGCTTGTCACGCGCGGCGACGGGCGGGGCCTTACCGCTGAAGGGGCTTTGCATCCGGCGAGCCGAACCTGTCGTGCGCGGATTTTCCGGCGTGAGTTCGTCGCCCCCTGTTTCTGCCCCCTGCTTGCCCCCTCTGCCCACGAGCTGGCCGGCCCGCCGGCCCGCGTGATGCTGGATGTCATCACCACCGCACGAGGGGAAAACCCATGTCGCAGACCGGCCTGACCGCGCTCAACGCTCGCCTGGCGGCCCTGAACCTGCCGCCGCAAACCGAGGCGGGGTGGGTGGGTATCCGACCTTCGTGCCTGTAGCTACCGGACCGGTTAGAGTATGGACGGGCTGAACGCCACGTCTTCCGCCCGCCGCCTCTCCCCGGCTCGCTTTCACTGGAGGTTCACATGCCGTCCTGGCTCTCGTCCGTCCGCGCGCGCGCCTACCCCCTCACGTTGGGAATCGCCCTGCTGCTCCTGCTGGGGGCTGGTGCAGGAAGAACCGAACTCGCCCCCTACGACGCCCGTGACCGCATGCATCCGGTCTATGCCCGCCAGGGGCTGGTGGTCGCCCAGGAGGCCTTGGCCAGCCAGGTCGGGCTGGCCATTCTCCAGCAGGGCGGTAACGCCACCGATGCGGCGGTGGCGGTCGGCTTCACCCTGGCCGTCACGTTGCCACAGGCCGGCAATCTGGGCGGCGGTGGCTTTCTGCTGGTCCACGACGCCGCGAACCAGCGGAGCGAGGCCATCGATTTCCGGGAAACCGCCCCCGCCGCCGTCGGGCGGGATTTTTATCTGAACGCGCAGGGCGAGGTGGACGAAACCCGCCTCCGCTTTCACTCTCAGGCGGCCGGGGTGCCGGGCACAGTGGCCGGACTGGCGCTGGCTCACGCCCGTCACGGCCGTCTACCCTGGCGGCGACTGGTCGAACCGGCCCTCGGCCTGGCCAAACAGGGCTTTCCGGTCAGCCTGGAATGGGCGCAATCCCTTCAGGACGTCCGGGAGCGGCTGGCGTCCTGGCCGGCCAGCCGGAAGATATTCTTCAAACCCGACGGCTCGGCTTATTCGCCCGGCGAGACGTTCGTCCAGCCCGATTTGGCCGCCTCGCTCGAACAGATCGCCGAACAGGGCGCCAAGGCGTTTTACGAAGGGGAGATCGCGCACAAGCTGGTCGCCGACCTGCAAGCCCAGCAGGGGACGATCACCTTGGACGATCTCAAAAACTACCGGGCGGTGGTCCGCGCGCCGGTGCGGGGAACCTATCGGGGTTACGAGATCGTGGCGATGCCGCCGCCCAGTTCCGGCGGCGTGCATCTCATCCAAATCCTCAATCTTCTGGAAACCTGGCCGCTGGGCGAACTGGGCCACAACAGCGCCGCCACGATTCACCGCCTGGCCGAGGCCATGAAACTGGCCTACGCCGACCGCAGCGAGTCTCTGGGTGATCCCGATTTCGTCCCGGCGCCGGTCGCCGGCCTGGTCTCGAAGACTTACGCCCGGGACTTGGCGGCGCGGATCGACCCGAACCGGGCCCGGCCGGCGACGGACCTCCAGCCCGGCCAACCGCAGCGCTTCGAAAGCGAGCAAACGACGCATTATTCCGTGGTGGATCGGGACGGCAACGCGGTCGCCGTCACCTACACCCTGAACTTTCCCTACGGCTCCGGCCTGGTCGCCGCCGGCACCGGCATCCTGCTCAACAATGAGATGGACGATTTCGCCGCAAAACCCGGCGTACCGAACGCTTATGGTCTACTCGGCGGCGCCGCCAACGCGGTCGCGCCCGGCAAGCGCCCGCTCAGTTCGATGACCCCGGCCCTGGTGTTCAAGGACGGCCAATTGATTCTGGTCACCGGCAGTCCTGGCGGCAGCCGCATCATCACTACCGTGCTGCAAATCGTGTCGAACGTGATCGACTTCCGGCTGAACCTGGCCGAAGCCACGGTGGCGCCTCGGGTCCACCACCAGTGGCTACCGGACGAATTGCGCGTCGAGGAAGGGTTGAGCCCGGACACCCTCCGCCTGCTGGAGAGTCTGGGTCACCGGGTGATGGTCCGGGAAGCGATGGGCGACGCCCAAAGCATCCTCCGCGCACCGGACGGGTGGTATGGTTTCTCGGATACCCGGCGACCGGGTGGGCTGGCGGTGGGATATTGAAGACGCACGCGGCCGGGAAACCGGCGCGGCGTCGGGCGGGACGG
>CALMNY010000272.1 GCA_937872125.1 uncultured Candidatus Competibacteraceae bacterium
GCGCCTACAACGCCATCCGCACCGCCCGGGGCGAGTTTGAACGGGAGTTGTCGCCACACTGGCGCGGCATCATCAATGAGCGTCACCCCTTGAGCCGTTACGTCCCGTTGTGGGTGGTGGCGGCGGTGGCGGCGGCCTTGCTGTTGCTGGCCTACGCCATCTTTAACTGGCTGCTGAACAATGCTTCCGATCCGGTCCTCACCGCGCTGAGCAGCATCCGGAGCGATACCGTGGCGATGGTGCGGCGCGGCGGCGTCACCGCGGCGCCCGCCCCCGTCAAACCGAACACCAACCTCGCGCAGGTCGCGCAGAACTTGCGCACGTTTCTGGAGCCGCAAATCCGCCAGGGACTGGTAGCGGTGATTGAAGAAGCCGACAAAACCATGGTACGGATCCGGGGCGATGGATTGTTCGATTCGGGCAAGGTCGAAGTCAAACCGGCCTTTTATGGCCTGCTCCAGCAAATCGGCGCCGAACTCAACAAAGTGCAAGGCAAAGTGCTGGTCACCGGTCATACCGACAACGTGCCGATCCGCACCCTGCAATTTCCGTCCAACTGGCATCTGTCCAAGGCCCGCGCCGACAGCGTAGTAAAAATCCTGGCCGCCAACAGCCCCAATCCCGGCCGCTTTATCGGCGAAGGCCACGCCGACACTGAACCGGTGGCGCCCAATGACTCGCCGCAGAATCGCGCCCTCAACCGACGCGTCGACATCATTCTGCTGGCGCGGGCGAACTAGGGGGCGTCATGAAAAAAATCCTGAGCATCCTCAAAAATCCCTGGTTGATCGGCATCACCGGCTTTCTGGCGGTCGCCGGTCTGATCTGGTATCTGGGGCCGCTGATCGCCGTCGCCGGGCAAACACCGCTCGCCTCTGACCTGGGCCGCGTCGGCACCATCATGACGGTCGGCGGCATGTATGGCCTGTACCAGCTTTTCTACTACATTGACACGCTCAAGCGAAACCGCAACATGCTGGCCGATCTGGCCGGACAGGTGGGCCGGGTCGGTCAGGGCGGTGGTCCCGGTCTGCCCAGCGGTGGCGAAGAAGCCCACGAGCAGCAAAAGAAGAAAAAGGAAGAAGAAGCCGCCTCGTCCGAGGAAATCTCCACCCTCAAGCAAGGGCTGGATGAGGCGCTCGCCGTCCTCAAGAAAGCCCGGCTGGGCGGCAAAACCGGCCGCACGCAATACCTCTACCAGTTGCCGTGGTACATCATCATTGGCCCGCCCGGTTCCGGTAAAACCACTGCGCTGATCAATTCGGGGCTGCGCTTTCCGCTGGGGGCCGGCAAGGTGCGCGGCGTGGGCGGCACCCGCAACTGCGACTGGTGGTTCACCGACGAAGCCGTGCTGCTCGACACCGCCGGCCGCTACACCACGCAGGACAGCCATGAAGAAATTGATCGGGCGGCCTGGCTGGGCTTTCTGGATCTGCTCAAGAAACACCGCAAACGCCGGCCGATCAACGGCGCTCTGGTCGCCATCAGCCTGTCCGACCTGATGCAACAAACCGAGGAGGAGCGTTCCGCCCAGGCGCTGGCGATCAAACAGCGCGTCCAGGAACTGCACGAACATTTCGGCATCCGGTTCCCGATTTACGTGCTGTTCACCAAGGCGGACCTGATCGCCGGGTTTATTGAATTTTTCAACGACATGGGCCTGGAGGCGCGCGCTCAGGTCTGGGGCGTCACCTTCCCGATGGACGATCCCGCCAACCCGGAAGGCGTTGTCGAGCGCCTCAGCGCCGAATTCGAACTCCTCGAACAACGGCTGAATGACCGGCTGGTGAAACGCTTGCAGGATGAACGCGACCCCCAGCGCCGTGACCTGATCTATACCCTTCCCAAGCAGTTCGGTTCCCTGAAGCAGGTCGCCGACCGGTTTCTCAAGGAAGCCTTCCGGCCCAGCCGATTCGAGGAGCGCGTGCTGGTGCGGGGGGCGTACTTCACCAGCGGCACCCAGGAAGGCACCCCGATTGACCGGTTGATGAGTTCGCTGGCCAACACCTTCGGGCTGAACCGGCAGACTCTGAGCACCTTTTCCGGCAAGGGCCGCAGCTACTTCATCACCCGACTGTTGCGGGAGGTCGTCTTTCCCGAAGCGGAGATCGCCGGCGCCAATCTGCGGGTGGAACGCTGGCGGGCCTGGATTCAGCGCGGCGCCTACGCCGCCGCCCTGCTGATCACCGTGAGCGCCGCCTTGCTGTGGCTGACCAGCTACGCCCGGAATGAAATGTATGTGCGCGCGGTGGAACAACAGCGGCTGGAAGTGAATAAGCAAATCCAGGGCCTCTCGCCCGATCAGACTGATCCCGCCGCCACCCTGGCGCTGCTCAACGCCGCCCGCGCCATTCCCGGCGGCTATGCCGACCGCAACGCCGGCAGTCCCTGGCTGATGGGTTTTGGCCTGTATCAGGGCGACAAACTCGGCAGCGAGGCGCAGGCAATCTACCAGCGCCTGCTCCTGCAAACCCTGCTACCCCGTATTATCCTGCGCCTGGAAGAGCGCCTGCGGCAGAACACCAGCAATGCCAGCGAGTTGTATGACACCCTCAAGATCTATCTGATGATGAACGATCCAGATCGCTTTGACGCCAAGACGGTCAAGGCCTGGATGGAAAAGGAATGGCAAACGCACCTGCCCCGCACGTTCAGCCGGGAACAGCGTGACCAGTTGGCGGCGCACCTGGATGCCCTGCTGGAACAGGCGCCGCTCAAATCGCCCATCGCACTGGACAGCGGACTGATTCAGAACAGCCGGTCCCTGCTCAACCAGGTTCCTCTCTCCCAGCGCGTTTACGACCGCATCAAACAGAACCAGCGCAACGCCGGTTCACCACCCGATCTTGGCCTCACCCTCGCCGCCGGCCCCGATGCACCGAGGGTGCTCGACCGCAAGAGCGGCCAGCCGCTCAACAGCGGTATTACCGGCCTGTATACCTATAATGGTTATTACCAATTTTTTCTGAATGAGAACCCAAAGCTGGTCAGTCAATTGGCCGACGAAAGCTGGATTCTGGGAACGGCGGTCCAGGTCGCCAACAACCCGGCGGAGCGGCAGCAAATCGCGGACGACGTGTGCCGGCTGTATCTGGGCGACTACCTGCGGCAGTGGCAGGATCTGCTGAGCGATGTTCAGTTCAAAGGCTTCGACAATCCGGACACCGCGCTTGATCTCCTGCAAGTGCTGTCCGGGCCAGCCTCGCCGGTGCGCACGCTGTTCGAAACCGTAGTCCGGGAATTGGCGCTGGACAAGCCGCCGCCGGCGCCGCCCGAAGCCGCCAAGCCCCCGCCGGACAAATCGCTGACCGACAAGATCGCTGGCATCATCGGCGGCACCAGCGCCACGACCAGCGGCCCCGCCATTCAGCCCTGCGGTCCTGATCCGCGCCTGGTGGCGTTCAGCAGCCAGTACCGGCGCGAAATCGCTGGGCCGGAGGGCGCCATTCCTCCCCTGGACAAAACGCTGTCTACCCTGAACGACCTCTACAGCCACCTGAATGCGCTCGTCCGCGCCCGCGCGACCAGCCCGGACGGCAGCGTACCGCAACCGCTTAAAGACCAGATTGGAACGGTGGTCAACCAACTCCAGGTTGATGCCGCCCGCAAACCGCCGCCGTTTAACACGCTGCTCAGTAAACTGGCCCTGGACAGCGCCGATGTGGTCCGCAGTCCACGCGACCGCCTGAACGCCCAATGGAAAGCAGCTCAAATCGCTGCTTTTTTTCAGGATAACCTGAACGGCCGCTATCCCCTGGTGCGCAGTTCGATCCAGTGGAGCGGCGCTGGCCCTGGCGCTGCGCCCGCAGCCATGCCGGCGAACACGATCCAATGGGTAGGTCAGGCTCCTGCTGGCCCAAGCGTCAGCCGCTCAGTAGCCGGCCCGCCGGATGCCTCGCTCGCCGCCTTCAGCCGGTTCTTCGGCTTCAATGGCCTGATGGACCGCTTTTTCAAGCAATTCCTGCAATCCTATGTGGATACGTCAACCGGCGGCTGGCGCTGGCGTGGCCCTACCGGGCCGGAGCAAAGCATCACCCCGGAAGCCCTGCAAACCTTCCCGCGCGCCAACGCCATCCGCGACGCCCTGTTCGGCCCCAACAGCCAGGCTCCCGCGATCCGCTTTCAACTGGTTCCTGTGGAACTGAGCGGCGACGCCAGCCAGATTGTGCTCAGCCTGGACGGGCAAACCCTGGCCTACAGCGCGGGACAGGCCGCCCGCGTAGCCGATGTACAATGGACCGGCGCGTCCGGGCAAGCGCGGCTCGAATTTCTGCCACCTGTGGCCGGCAGCCCCTCGCAGCTCAGCGAAACCGGCCCCTGGGCCTGGTTCAAAATTCTCGATCAGGCGCAAATCCAACCCAGCGGGTCAGGACAATTTCGAGTGATCTTTCAACTGGGTGGGCGCCAGGCCATTTATGAACTGCGTACCGCCAGCGGCGCCAACCCTTTCCGTTTACGGGAGCTGGAGGGTTTCCGGTGTCCGGAACAATTATGACTCCAACGCCTCCCTCGGCGGGCTTTTTCGGCAAGCTGCCCAGCCGGGGCGATTTCATCGGTCGCCAGCTCCCGAAAACGTTCGTTGCGCCCTGGGACGCCTGGCTGCAAACCGCCATCGCGCACAGTCGCGCCCAGATGGGCGAAGAACTCTGGCGCGAGTATTACTGCATCAGCCCGATTTGGCGGTTCGCCTTGAGTCCCGGTTTGTGTGGGACCGACGCCTACGCCGGAATCATGATGCCGAGCATGGATCGAGTGGGCCGCTACTATCCTCTGGCCATCGCCGCACCGCTGGCGCCGGATCACCCCTTGCTCGCCCTGTTCAACGCCAGCGAGTTCTGGTTCCAACAGGCCGAACGGCTGGCGCTGGCCGCGCTGGAATGTGATGAACTGGATCTGGACGCCTTCAGCCAGCAGGTGGCGGCGCTGGGTGCGCCGCTCACGCCCAACCTGTCTACGGCGAACGCGGCCCACGGAAACGCCTGGTATTGCCCCCTGCCGGAGTCTCTGGATTTCTTCGGCGCCGCGCCGGCATTGGCCAACCATCTCCTGCGCCGCGCCTTTGCCCAGCCGAGTCTGTGGTGGACCGAGGGTTCCGAGTGGATCGCTCGCTGCCTGCTGATTTGCGCGGGCCTGCCGCCGGCCACCGGTTTTGCGGCGCTCTTGCGGGGAGACTGGCAACAATCCGGTTGGAACGAACAATCATTCGCTGACGTCGTCGGGCTTGCGAGCGGGCCAGCGGCTGCCGAGGAGGAATAACACATGAATCAGAAGAAATCATTCCCATGGTCGTCTGCCGGCCGCAGCCATGTCGGCATGGTCCGTGCGATCAATGAAGATGCCTGTCTTGTTCTGCCGGAACGGGGATTATGGGCGGTCGCCGACGGTATGGGGGGCCACGAAGCCGGCGACATCGCCAGCCAGATGGTGATCGAGACCCTGCAACAGATCGAACCGCCGACGAGTTGGTCGGGGTTCCTCCAAACGGTGCGAAGCAGTTTGCACGATGTAAATCAGCGGTTGCGCGAGGAATCGGCCCAGCGTTACCACCATCGCACCATCGGCAGCACAGTGGTAGTGTTGATCGCCTATGAAACCCAGTGTGCTTGTCTGTGGGTCGGCGACAGCCGCATCTATCGGCTGCGGGATGGCCAACTTCAGCAACTGACGCGCGACCACAGTCATGTGCAGGAACTGGTGGACCAGGGTTTAATCGCGCCCAAGGATGCGCATCGTCACCCCTTGGCCAATGTGATTACCCGCGCGGTCGGTTCCGCCGATGAATTGCAGATTGACGAAGTAGTGCATCCCTTGCAGGCAGGCGATCTGTTCCTGCTGTGCAGCGACGGTCTCAACAAAACCGTGGATGACGAAGAAATCGCCCGTCTGCTGGCCCACAGCGACCATAACTGTCAGGAAGCCGTCAAAGCCTTCATCCACCTGGCCCTGATGCGCGATGCCAACGACAATGTCACGACCGTGGTCGTCAATATCGGCGAACCGGTCGAGGACGACCCGGATGACGAATCCGATTCCGATACGCTGGTCAATCCCATTCCGCCCAACTGGTACTTGCAATGAGGTGCAGAGCGAGGGTTGCCCATCGATAAAAAAGGGGTTGCCATATTGGCAACCCCTTTCAGTTTGGCTGGG
>CALMNY010000273.1 GCA_937872125.1 uncultured Candidatus Competibacteraceae bacterium
TACGCTTCCAAGCCTGTCAACTGCCTTCGACTTGAAGAGGATCTGATCGCATAAGGTGGTCTTGCCGCTGTGAGTGTGCCCCGCCACGGCGAAATTCCGGATTTTGTCAACAGATACTTTCATCAGAGAACTCCAGGCTCGAACCGATCCATTGATATAGCAACAGGATTCGCCGACATACACTTCACCCGGATGGCGACGATTTCGACGATAGGCCAACCGCTGAGCGCCCATGCCCAGCCCACCTGTCAAAACAATAAATCCCATTAAACCACCAGAAATCCACAGGGAGAGTTCATCCTGCTCGACAGCTACGAACCCCAGGCTCACAACCAGGAAAATTATCGCTGTCACCAGAAGGCCAAATCTGGCGGTGGAGGATTCCTCCTTAAACCGCCATTCAATATACCGACCCCATTCTTTGGCGCTGTACGTAAAGTGAGCGAGATATTGATGGTCTTCGATGAGCTGGCGGAGTAACGACCTTTTCCCGATAAACCCCAATATCGCTATACCGCTAGCCAGCAAAAGTATTCCGCCAATGAGGATCACGCCGAAAAAATCCGATACTTCATTCTGGTAGATAAAAGGCCAGAGGATCATTCCCAGAAAAGCAATCGCCGCCAGCACCGATATGCGCAAACCTTTTTCAGCCTGACTGGATTCCACGATCCCCAGGCGCCGCCGTGGAATAAAACCCCAGTACCCAATGGCTAATACACCGCAAACCAGGTAGGGCCAATACGCCCGCAGCGGGAAACGCAGATCGTCGGGAATAGCCTGCTTGGTGAAATCCTTTGCCAAAACAGGCTGGTATTCCATGTAACGAACGCCGCCCCCGTCCCGCCATTCCACATAGCGGAGCTTATCATCGAGTTGTGAAAAAGGCGGCTCGGTCGGCTTGAAAAACCGGATCATCGGGCGATCCGGAACCCGGTGCGCGTCCAGCACAACGAAAATCTCGGCCCAGGCTGCATCCGTGGCCCGGAACGTATGGCCATCAGTTTTCGCGGCGATAAATTCGGTTAAAGGAACGGGCGCGGTCCCCGCTTTCAGCCGGGCCATGGCGAGGTCCATGGTTCCAAACATTGTCCCCGACGGGGGCGCGTATTCAGCCTCATAGCGGCCGCCCCAATCAACCAACTCACCGCGAATCAGCATCGGCGCTGGAAACCACCATGCCAGCACCGCGGCTACTACGGCACAGGAAGCGATAGCGAATCGAAGCGTGTCATTCATGGTGGTCTCGCTGTTATTCTTCTATAGCGATTGAAAGCCAGTCATCCCCGCCTTTTCGCCACACTTTAAGCCCCTCTTTCAGACCCACAAAAATAGATCCATCCGGCCCAACCCCCAAAGACCGAATGGATTGGCCCTCAAGTCCGTGCTTTACCACCCGCAGCGCCTGACCGTCCCCAGCGAGCAAATCTACGCCGCCGCCCCGCCGGGCGGCGACCCATCGCCCTGCGCCTACTGGTTGAAATAACCAGTAGGCCTCCGGTGGAATGCTGGGCGCCTCTTCCCATTGCTCGCTATCGCGCCGCTTAGCGAACGTACTGGTCATCCGCTGGGTATACAGTGTCCCCGCCGCATCTACGGCCAGCCCCTCGTAGAGCTGAGCGAACCGGTTTGGCCGCCAGGTTTGGCCGCCATCTTCGGAAATCAGCAGGTATTCGCTGCCAGCCGCCACCGCCCGACCGTCAGGCAGGAATAGCAAACGCCGCAAATACAGGAATTGCTCCTCTCCTTTCTCGGCCAGGTTGGGGACAGGCCGCCATTCGCCGGAGGAAGATCGTTCGTACAGACCGGCCGCGTATCGGTCGGGACGATCCATCGGAAGCGCCAGCACTGCGCCGGCGGGGCTGATGACAATGTCATGAACGCCGGATCCCGGCAGCCCGGCCATATCCCGCTCCCAGGCGGCACCCGCTGTCGTCGAGGTCCACAAGCCATCCTCGGGCGAGCCGATGAACAGCCGGCCATCTCCAGCCACCGCAATCCGCACACTTTGGGTAGGCCGTACCGGCGTGGTCAAGGGCGTCCACTGCACCCCGCCGTCCCGTGACTCATAAAGTCCCAGACCGGCCAGAAACGCATATCCGAAGCCGTTGGGGGCAAACGCCAGATCGGTCACCTGAGTCACATGGGCGAAGGGCCGATAACGCCAATGGTTTCCCCGGTCCGTCGAGACATACAGCCCCCGGTCCCACAGGCCGACCCACAGGGAGCCGTCCGATCCCACCGCCACGCCCTGCGCATGGGTTCCCGGCAGGGCGGAACCGGCGTGCCGCCAGGTTCGGCCCTGATCCAGAGACAGGAACAGACCTTGCTCCCGGCTGGCCGCCAGAATTTCCCCCTCGGCGCCGAACGCCAAATCCTGGATAACTGCACCAGCAAAAATTGGATTTACGGGCATCCATTCGGAGCGATCGGCGTTCCAGATGAACAGCCCTGCGCCGAAAGTTCCAGCGTACAGATCGCCCCAGGGGCTGGTCGCGAGCGTTAACACCCAGGGACTGGCCAAGCCGCTGGAGGCCTCCCTACCCTGAAATTCCGAGGCGCTCCACCGATAGATGCCGAAGCCAAAAAATCCCAGGAATCCGTCGTGGGCTGACAGCAGGGCTATGGTCTGAACTGGCGCTTTCGGTAACCCCTGGCTGAGCGTGCGCCAGGAGCGGTAGCCACTTTCAACCAATTCCTGCCACCGGCGCTGTTTTTGAAAAAAGTCCATGCTGGGCGTTAACAGGAACGGGTTGCGATGCGTTGAAAGCAGCTCCTGACGAAGCTGGGCTTCCTCCCGTAGCTGGTCCGCCCTGGATGCAGCCCCATCACCCGCCTGACTGGCTTTGTCCGCGCTTAAATCGGCGGATGAAACCGCAAATAGCCCTTTATCCCAAACTTTGACGAGTCCCAGAGATCCATCCGGACTGAAGGTTAACCTGGCGATGAAGCCGGCGGCGACGGGGGTCCAATCGCCATCCGGATCATCGGCTCGATAGAGACCGGTGTCAGTAGCCAAATAAAGGGGGCCGGAAGGTTGTTGCGCCGCCTGATGGATGAAAGCGTCCGGAACGCCTCTCGGTCGCTGCCAGTGCTTGCCGCCCGGCCCGGAAATATAAAGACCGCCTTTAGCAGAGGTTACCGCAAGGATTCGACTGCCCGGAAGCGCCAACAACTGGGTGATGTGGGGGACATCCGGACCGCCGCTATTCAAGGTTTCGGCACAGGCGGCAGCCAGTGGGAACCCCAACAAGCACCCGGTTCCCAGCAATGCGAACAGAGCGATCATCCATGCGGGAGTTCTGAACAACCAAGCCAGAGGGGGCGACGATGAGCGCCTGTTTGGAATGAACACGCTGATCTCTATTATTAGTGGGTAAAGCAACCATAATCGCTCAGAGCCGCCAGCTCAAGTAGAAACCGGCTGGGGCGCTGCTTTGAACCGCAGCGCTGCCCTGGCTCTGTACGCGAGGGCCTCGTGGAAGTCTGGCGGCTGCGCGCCGGTCCACTGCAGCATGTGCAAACCGCCGGCATTATAGTCACGCTGAGAAACAGTCGAAAAACTCGCCATTGATTTTGAGGCAAAATTCAGGGTGGAAACCGGTTTCCAGCCGGTCCGGGTCAGAGGGAAGCCGACTCTATGATGATGCGGATCAAACACTTGGTTTTTGGACAACTTCTAAGAATTGCTGCTATAGCCCACGCTGATTCGGAATGGCATCATGGCGTTATGTCGGACGCCGCTGCCCCCCTCATCCTCGCTGAAGACCTGACCCGCCGCTTCGGTGATTTCACTGCGGTCGATCACATTCATGTCGCGGTACAACCGGGCGAAGTTTTTGGTCTGTTGGGCGCCAACGGCGCGGGCAAAACCACTGCCATCCGCATGTTGTGCGGAATGTTGCCGCCAACGACGGGGCGGATTCAGGTGGCGGATGTGGACATGGTGCGGCACGCTCGCCGCGCCCGGGGTCAGATCGGCTACGTCGCCCAACGCTTTTCCCTGTACGGCGATCTGACCGTGCTGGAAAATCTCAGCCTGCAAGCCGGTCTGTATGGCCTGACTGGCGCGCGCCGGCACGAGCGGCTGGAAGAGGCACTGCGATTGCTGAATCTGCGCGAGCACCGCGCGGTCATGGCCGGCGCTCTGCCGCTGGGTTATAAACAACGCCTCGGACTGGCGGCGGCGCTGTTGCACGAGCCGCGCGTGCTGTTTCTGGACGAGCCGACTTCAGGCGTGGATCCCATGGCCCGCCAGCGGTTTTGGGAACTGATTTACGACCTGGCCGACAGCGGCATTGGCATTCTGGTGACCACCCACTATATGGACGAGGCGCTGTTCTGCGACCGGCTGGCGCTGATGCAGGCCGGGCGGGTCGTCGCTGAAGGCACGCCGGATGAACTGCTGCGCCGGCCGCTGCCGACCCCGATTCTGGAACTGGACAGCCCCGACGCGGTGCGCTTTGAACGACTGGCGCACACCTGGCCGGAGGTGCGCGAGGTCATTCCCCATGCGGGGCAACTGCGGATTCGCCTGCGCGCCGGAACCGAGCCGGCGGCGCTGCGGGCGCGCGTGGACGCCGTAGCGGTGGAACAACGATTGACGGTGACTGCCCTGCGTCCCGCCGCGCCGGAACTGGAAGACGTGTTCGTGGCGGTGCTGGAGGAAAATGAAGTGTGAACATCCAGCACGTTCGGGCCATCGCCCGCAAGGAAGTCTGGCACCTGCTGCGCGACCCGCGCAGTCTGGCGCTGATTCTGCTCATGCCCAGCATGTTGCTGTTTCTGTTCGGCTATGCCATCCGGCTGGATTTGTACGAAGCGCCCCTCGCCATCATCCAGGAATCGCGCGACACCGCCACCGAGGCGCTGGCCGCCCAGTTCGACGCCAGCCGGGCCTTCCACGTCGTACTGCGTTCCAACGACCGCCGGGACGCCACCGACGCCTTGCAGCGGGGCGAAGTCTGGGCGGCGCTGATTTTTCCGCCTGACTACGCTCGCCGGCTGGAACGCGGCGACGCCCGGATTCAGTTATTGTTGGATGGAGTGGACGCCAACACCGCCCGGCTGGTGCGCAATTACGTACTGATGCTGGTGAACGACGATCTGCTGCGGCAAGGCGGCCAGCCGCCGATCCGCATCGAGGATCGCACCTGGTTCAACGAAACCAAGGAAAGCCAACTGGCGATCATTCCCGGCGTGATCGCCATGGTGATGGCGGTGGTAGGGGCGATGATGACCGCGCTGACCATCGCCCGCGAGATGGAACAGGGCAATCTGGTGATGCTGCGCACCACGCCGCTGACTCGCCGCGAGTTTCTGTTGGGTAAGCTGTCGCCCTATTTGCTCGTCGGCCTGCTCGATCTGGCGGTCGCCATCGCGGTCGCGGTGTGGGTGTTTGACGTGCCGTTGCGCGGTTCACTGTTGGCGCTGCTGCTGCTGTCCATGCTGTTTCTGCTGGTGGTGATGCTGCAAGGCGCACTGATTTCGATCAACGCGGGCAATCAGCTCCTGGCCAGCCAGATGGCCATGGTGAGCACGTTCCTGCCGGCTTTTCTGCTGTCCGGGTTCATTTTCGCCATCGAAAACATGCCGACAACGCTGCAATACCTCACGCTGATCGTGCCGGCCCGCTATTACATCGCCCTGTCGCGCGCCATCTTTCTCAAGGGCATCACGCCGCTGTTGCTGTGGACTGAGACGGCCGCCTTATTGTTGATCGCGCTGGTGTTTTTACGGGTGACGCTGGCCAGGTCCAAAAAGCTGGGGTTGCTGCCATGACCGCTACCTTGCCCCCCTCCCCTCTCCCATCAGTGGAGAGAAGCGGAAGCAACGACTTATGAACCCGGTGCGGGCGAGTCTGATCCGGTTGCGCGCCCTGCTGGGGAAAGAATTCCGGCAACTGCTGCGCGATCCCCGGATGCGGTTTTTTATGGTGGTGCCGCCGCTGTTTCAGTTGATGGCGTTCGGCTACGCCGCCAGTTTCGATGTTCGCCATGCCGAAATCGCGGTCGTGGATCAGGCGCAAACGCCCGCGACCCGCGCGTTGCGGGCGGCGGTCGCGGCCACCGGCCGGTTCACCCTGCACTATTTTCCAGCGATGGCCCCGGCGGCGACGGCGCTGGATCGTGGCGAGATCCGCGCCATTTTGCACTTCGCCCCCGATTTCGAGACGAAGCAGACCGCGCAGATCATCGCCGACGGGTCCGATTCCAACAGCGCGCAGATGATCACCGGCCAGTTGAGCCAGACCTTGCAGCAGAGCGCCCGGCTCAGCGCCGGCATCGAGCCGCCGGTGCACATCGAGGATCGGGCCTGGTTCAATGAAAATCTGGATGACCGGCCGTATTTCATTCCCGGCATCATCGCCACCATCGTGGTGATCACCACCGTGATTCTGACCGCGATGACCGTGGTGCGGGAACGGGAACTGGGCACGCTGGAACGGCTGCTGGTGACGCCGGTCGCCCGGCTGGAATTCCTGGTCGCGAAAATGGCCGCTGTCGCCAGCGTGGGCCTGTTTGACGTGATCCTGATCAGCGTGATTGCGGTGGCGTGGTTCGACGTGCCGTTTCGCGGCAACGGGATCGGTCTGCTGGCGGGCAGCCTGCTGTTCCTGATGAGTTCGCTGGGCATCGGCCTGCTGATTTCCAGTTACGCGGAAACCCAGCAGCAGGCGATGCTGCTGGCCTTCTTCGTTATTATGCCGATGGTGGTGCTGTCGGGTTTTGCCTTCCCCATCCGGAACATGCCGGCAGTGGTGCAATGGCTGACCTGGCTGGACCCGCTGCGCTATTACCTGGTGGTGATCCGCGATGTATTTCTGAAAGGGAGCGGGATCGGCGCGCATGGCTTCGAGTATGGGATGATGGCCCTGCTTGGAACGGCGGCGCTGGTTTTGAGTTTGGCGCGGGTCAAATAACGAACCTTCCTCGCCCGGCGGCGGGAGCGGAGGGCAAATGGTTGGCTATACCCAATTTTTGAAAGTGCTCCAGCTTGGAATCAAAGTTAGCGAATCGGTGGGCATGGAACAGGGCGGTCTGGCCGTGGCGTAGCCCGCCCTTCGAACCAGGCTTTCAGTGGATGATCGGCGACCGGAGCCTTGGAACGAATCAGATGGGCAGCGTCTTTGCCTTATCCAGACCATCCTTTTCGTAGAACGCGACCTTTACTGAGCTGTCTGCTATTTCCAGGATTCCGAAGTTGCCGCTTCCCCCGCCGAGCCCGGGGCGCGCGGCGCCGGACGAGGTAAGTTCAAAAAGACCTCCATCATGCAAGTGGATGGCGTTTCTGTGGATGTCGCCGCTCAGCACAACGGTTTTTTTGAATCCTTGGTTGATCAGCCACTGGTAATCCATGTAGTGGTCCCAGCTTTCTCCGCTGCGGGCGAGGGTGCTGCCGGAGCAGAGCAGATTGAGACCATTGCCGGTCTTTACTTTGTTTTCCAACCAGGTTCGCTGGGTCTTGCCGAGAAGGGAGTGGGTGGGCATTTCGTCATCATCTTTTCCATTGTCGGGGTCTTCCCGGTAGGTTCGTCCGTCGAGCATGATGATTCGAACGGGGCCATAATCGAAAACCTCCTGAATCCCGGTATCATCGCCGACAAGAAGATGAGCGAGGGGCGGCTGCTGCGGATAGGCCGGGGTGATGTTTTGTTGTTGTACCCGGTCCTTGAACTGGAGAAAGAGATTTTTCGAGATCCGGCGTTTTTCCTGAGGGACGGCTTTCCTGCTACTGGTTCCGGCGCCACAGGAGCCGTTCCAGGCAAAGTCGTGATCATCCCAGGTGAGGCCAACCCGTTTTACTGATGCGATCAGCTTGCGGAAGGATTCGACGCGCCATTGCGCCTTGTACCGGTTGTACATTTCGGTCGCGAATTCCTGGTTGCTCAGCTTTCTCGGACGTCCCAAATGTGGGAAATAGTCCATGTAGATCGTATCGCCGAGCAGCAAGAGCGCTTCGGGCGCTTGGTCACGAACGCGGTCCCAAACAATTTGCTCTGAGTCCACGAGGGCGTCGCAACAGGACGTAAAGGCGATTTTCATCAGGGGTCTCCTTCAAGAGGATTGAGTAGATTTTCCAGCGCTGAGAATATAGTATTAAACTGAAAATTAACTAAACAATTATTGGCATTGCTCAGGATTTCCTTGCTACGATAATTAGATTTTGCCGCTTTAATGAAGCATCTTGAACACCAATACACTCAGTGATGATGAAGCCATTCCGTTGCAGAAATGTGGTCAATTGCTCCCTGGACCAGCATTGAACTGGGTCGCCATGATATTCTAGTGAAAAGAAGCGACTCCACCAATTCCTGGCGGATATCGATAATAGTTTTAAATAGCCATGGTAAGGGATCAATAGTGCGACCACGCCGCCAACCCGAATTTTTGGAAAGGCAAATTCGACCAGCATCGATAAATTGTAGCAGGAGTTTTTGGGTTGGATGATAAGCGCCATGTTAAAATTACCGGTCATGATCCTTTCCAGTTCGCATTTTTTCGATGGCAATGGCAATTCATCCACCAGTATTGATGCGGTTGAATTAGTCAGGGAAGATTGATTAGGATCGATGGCGGTTACACTAAGGCCAGCCTTATATAGATCAAGACAGATAGAATGAGCACCCTCGCCGATACCAAGAATTTCAATCGCTTGGTGGCGTATACAGATATCAGTGATCACGGATCGAATGCCATGATAACCATCGCCTTTTCTTGCTTTTCTATCGCTCATTGTCCTTCTCCTCAAATAAAATAACCCATTTATTCTCAAGCACTTTTCATAGTATGTTTCAATTTGAAACGACCATGTTTGAAATTGCATTTACGTGATCATGAAGATTACATCCTTGGAGCAAGAAGTCGCTCTGCCACCATCATCGCACTACTACGTCCTAAGCTTACCCCAGTAAACGGGGCGCGCGAAATCCCGAAAATATGGGATGCGCGGTGTTTGCATAATCGGTTTGATTATCATAAAGCTCGGCTTTATGTGCCAAAATTATTGCATAATGCAGGATGGTCTAACGATTGCATTATCTTGTCCAACATCTCAATCCTGGTAATTTAACTATAAAACCGCGAGACTGACATCTGAGATAAAATGACCATCATACCAAGCGCGGCCAATATTATCGGAGTAGTTGTTGCTCAGTGTCTTCTGATAATGAACACTCAAGCTGAAGACGCTTCGGCGCGAGTCTTGCCTCAAGGGGTTTCGCTGTTTGACGCCACGTTTTACCGCTATTTCCCTATCGAAAAACGCTACGGGCCAGATGGGGACTCAGAGGATCTGGCGGCGGATTTCAACAAGGATCTGAACAGTCAGGTATTTCCAGCACTGTCCGGGTTAAATCATCTGGTCGGCGGTAACGCCACGCTGGGGCAATCGGTGGTGGAATCCAGCCTGACTTCCCGTTGGTCAGAGTTCAATCTGGCTTATGGCCTGACCGACAAACTGACGCTGGTTGTTAAAGTACCCTACGGCTACGTAAAGAATGAAATACGATCTGACCTGGAGGCCTCCCAAGCCAACGTCGGAAGAAACCCATTATTCGGAACGCCATCGGACCCTTTTCGCAGCCCTCTGATTCCAATCACTGCTGGCGGAATACGTTTGAGCGATGAAGATATCCAAAATCTCTTGGGCAACGGGCTGGACTTAAATCGAGATGGGGTCACGGATATTCCCGGCTATGGATATAAACGTTTCGAGACCTTTTCAGACAACGGGATTGGCGATGTCGAGCTTTATGCCAAATACCAATTTTATGATCAGAAACCGTGGCGGCTGGCGTTAGCTTCCGGACTAAGGTTTCCAACCGGGAAGGTGAAGGATATCGATAATCTGGCAGATCTGGATTTCGGGGACGGGCAGACCGATATTTTGTTTCACTTTCACACGGATTATGGCGTGACTGAAAATCTGCAACTGAATTTTACCACCCGCTATGACTTACAGTTGCCAGACCGCCAAACCTTGCGTGTGCCCGACTCGGCCGAGCAGCCGATCACCCGCAACATCGAAGAGGTTGATCGAAATCTTGGAGATGTTCTCGGGTTGGATTTGATAGGTCTATATCAATTCACGCCCGAATGGTCGGGCTCCCTGAGATACAGCTTCGCTCGGAAGTTTCAGGACGATGTCGATGGTGATTCTGGTTTGCCTTATTCATCCCTGGAGCAGGAATCCGAGAGCGAAAATCAGCGGGTGGCCGTGACTTTCGGCTATTCGACCCTGCAACAGCATCGGGATAAGATGACCACAGTGCCCTTTTATGCCAATCTCACCTATCGTAGTCGGTTCGCCGGTAAAAATACCGTAGCCTCGCAGTATATCTCGCTGAATATCGGGGTTTTATTCTAACCTGTTGCGGTTGGGTGGCGTCGGCTCGGCGAGCGGTTTTCGATTGCTCGCCGAGAAGGGCGCCGAAAGATTGCATGATTCCGACTGGAGCAACCATGATGACGATTGCCGCCGATCAAATCATTCAAGTGGGTTTGGTCGAGGATCAGGCCGAGACCTTGTCGCGCATGATCGCGGCCGTTCGATCCAGCGCCGACATGCGAGTGCTGTTCCACGCCGCTTCGGTTGCCGAAGCCACCAGGGCGTTGGCGAGATACAGCCCCGATGTCCTTCTGGTCGATCTGGGGTTGCCAGACGGCTCCGGTCTGGATGTCATTAGCTTGGCTTCCAGAAAGCACCCGGCCTGCCAAACGATGGTATTTTCCATGTTTGGCGATGAATCGTTGGTCCTCGCCAGCATCGCGGCCGGCGCCAGCGGTTATCTGCTCAAGGACACGCCGGGGGTAACGCTCGAAGACTCGATTCGCCAGGTTCGTTCGGGCGGTTCGCCGATGAGCCCGATCATCGCGCGTCAAATCCTGCAACGGCTGCGCAAGAGTCCGCCGACCGTCGAACCGGCGATGGCCGAAGTTTCCGGCAGACCCGCCCTTGACGTCGAAACGCCGGCTTTGACGGAACGGGAAGCCGAAATTCTCATCCTGATCTCGCGCGGCTACACCTACTCCGAGGTCGCCAGCCTGTTATCGGTGAGCGTTCGCACGATCCAAACCCATATCAAGCATCTGTATGGCAAGCTCGGCGTTCATTCCCGCTCGGAAGCGGTGTTCGAGGCTTCCAAGATGGGATTGCTGCGGGGGCTTCTGGATCAATGACGCCGTGCTCCTCCTGCTCCTGATTCTGATCGCATTGCCCTGTCTTGCCGCCTCGTCTGACGCCAGCGTCGGAATCCCGGACTCGGGCGTGACGATCCGCGAGGCCCTGGTGACCGTTACCTTTGATGGCGAGGCGCCGTCCGATCCGAAAAGGGTCCGCCTGCCCTACCGCTGGGATGATTTCTCCGGCCGACGGGACGGACAAGCTCGATTCGAGATCCGGCTCGATCCGCTTAAGAACGCGCCCGATGGACCCCGCGCGATTTATTTGGCCAAGGTCGGCAATCAATTTGAGGTTCGAGTCAACGGCGTCCTCGTCAGCGCGCCTCTCGATTCGCAAAGCCCGCGCTTGGATCTCGCCAAGGCCCCCCGCCTGGTGACCATTCCGCAAGCCCTGTTGCGGGGCGGCGATTTGCTGGAAATCACGATTCGGGCCCAGTTCTTGCGCCGCGGTGGATTGTCGGTGATTTACTTCAGCGTCGAAAGCGACTTGCAGCGGGAATTCAGCGCGATCTACCAATGGCGGATCATGGGGTCGCTGGTCGTGGTTAGCATCAGCGCGGCGCTGGGAGTGTTCTCTCTTTTGCTCTGGTCGCGGCAGCGGGTTGCCTTGTATCGGGTGTTCGGCATCGCCGAACTGGTCTGGGTTTTTCGCGTCGGCGACGTGCTGATCGACGAGCCGCCGCTCGGTTGGCCCGCCTGGGGCGCGGCGGTCGCTTTTGCCTACGCGCTCTACGTCGGCTTTACTGCCCGGCTGACCATGTTGGTGTTGGACGTGGAGCGAGACTGGTTCCCGCTGGCTTGGCGGGCGTATCTTGTCGGTGCGGCCGCGACCAGCGTGATCGGGTTCACACGGGGTTACGCCATGCTTTGGACCGCCTGGCTGGGACTCATGATCGCTCTGGCCATGCTTTGCGCGGGCGTCGCGGTTCGTTCCGCTTGGCTCGGCCGCAAGCTCGATCAGGCGTTGTTGGCCTTTTCCCTCGCGGTCTCCGTGCTGGTCGGCATCCGGGATTGGGTGTACGTCTGGTTCACGCCGGATGCTTTTGGCGAGACTTCATGGGTCCGGTACATGTCGGTTCTATTCTGCTTGACGATGGGCTTCATCATCGCGGATCGTTACTCGCGCGCCGCCCGCGAATTGCGCGTCCTGAATCAAACTCTTGCCGAGCGAGTGGCCGAGCGGGAGCGGCAGCTTGCCGCCTCCTTCGAGCGGACCCGGGAAGCCTTGCAGCAGGCAGCCGTGCTGGCGGAGCGCCAACGCCTGATGCGCGACATGCACGATGGGTTGGGAAGCCGACTGAGCGGCGCGCTCGGGGTGTTGCGCCGTGACGATGCTTCATCCGACTCGGTCGTGGTCGAATACATCAGCGAAGCCCTTGAGGAATTGAAGCTCGCGGTCGACTCGCTTCAGGACTACGGAGGGGATATCGACACCGTGCTGGGCAATCTGCGCTATCGGTTGCGGGATCGCCTGAAAGCGGCGGGCGTGAGCCTGGTTTGGCGGGTGCAACCGCTGCCGCCGTTCGAAGAGCTGACGCCGACCGGCGTCCGCAGCATCCAACATCTAATGTTGGAGGTTATCTCCAACGCGATGCGACACGGCGCCGCCACCGAAATCGTGGTGATGACCCACTTCGATCCGGAGGCCGGCTGTGCGTGGATCGTGATCGAGGACAACGGGCGGGGGTTCGATCCCGATGCCATCCAGGGTGGTCGCGGCCTGACCCTCATCAAGCAGCGGGCGCGGGAGTTGGGCGGGGAAACGGTGATCGGAGTTGGCCCCGATGGCGGTTGTCAGATACGAGTGCGGTTGCCGTATGGATCGGCGGAGCCTCCGGGATGCCCCGAGTGCAACCATCCGATAGAGTGACTGCGAGCAAGGTAGCTGTTAAGGAGGTTTCATCGTGATTTATGTCAAATACTTCGCCAGCTTGCGCGACCGGTTGGGCCGCGCTGAGGACCAACTGGATACCCACAGTGATCTGACGGTCGCCGGCGTCTGGGCGGCGCTGTGGCCAGATAAACCGTTGCCGCCGAACACGCTGGCGGCGGTGAATATGGAATATGCCGAACTGACCCAGAGCGTGCGCGATGGCGACGAGGTGGCGTTTTTTCCTCCGGTGACAGGAGGTTAGGGGATGAAGGTTGAACTGCGACCCAGACCGTTCGATCCCCTGCTCGAACTGGGGTGTTATCAAGCGGGTCTGGACGAACGCTTACCGGGCCAGTGCGGTGCGACCGCGATCTTCATCGGCGCGATGCGCGACTTCAACGAAGGTGAAGCCGTGCGCGGGATGACCCTGGAACACTATCCCGGCATGACCGAGCGTTATTTGCAGCAGATCGTCGAAGCGGCCAGTCGGCAATGGCCGTTGCTGGATGGGTTGATCATCCACCGGGTCGGCGAGTTGCAGCCAAACGACCCCATCGTGCTGGTGGCGGTATGGTCCGAACACCGGGCGGCGGCGTTTGCGGCCTGCCGCTTCATCATGGAGGAACTCAAGTCAAAAGCGCCATTCTGGAAGCGCGAGGATACCGCCGATGGATCGCGCTGGGTGGAGCACAATACGCCGGCTTGACGGCGGGTGCGTTCCAGCAGGCTATCCGCTATGCTGCGTGGATGAATGAACCTGCTCCCAACACCCTTATCGCTCGCCGCTTTCGGGGCTTTCTCCCGGTCATCATTGATGTTGAGACCGGCGGCCTCAATGCCCAGACCGACGCCCTGCTGGAAATCGCCGCCGTCATCGTCCGCATGGACTGGCAGGGTTATTTGCACCCTGCCGGTACGCTGGCCCATCACGTACAACCCTTCCCCGGCGCGCGGCTGGACCCCGCCTCGATGGCGGTGAACCAGATTGATCCCGACCATCCCTTCCGCTTCGCCGTGTCGGAGCATGAAGCTCTGGAAGCCATCTTCCGGGAAGTGCGCCGGGAGATGCGGGAAACCGGCTGCCACCGCGCCATTCTGGTGGGCCACAATGCCTTTTTCGATCAGGCATTTTTGAATGCAGCGGTGGCCCGCGCCAGAATCAAGCGCAATCCCTTTCATCCTTTCAGCAGCTTCGACACGGTGACCCTGGCCGGGCTAGCCTACGGGCAAACCGTACTGGCGCGGGCGCTGCAAGTGGCCGGCATTCCATGGAATGAGCGCGAGGCGCACTCAGCGATTTACGACGCTGAGCGCACCGCGGAATTGTTCTGCCAGATCGTCAACCGCTGGAAGGACCTGGGCGGCTGGGCGCCGGCGGACGATTAACCCGCCGCCTCGAACCCATACGGCAGCGGCTCCAGCCGCAGCGCCGGGCCGCTGGCGTCGTGGAGTTGCAACACGCCCTGCTCCGCGCACTCGATCAGCGCCACCGCCAGCACCGCGTAACCCCCATTCGGGTGACGAGCAACGTCGGCCAGTTGCCCGGCGCTCTGACTGGCGTCGGCCTGGGGCGAGAACAACGGGTCGCCGGGGCGGGGCGGGGTCGGGCTATCCACGCGAGCCAAATACATTCGCCGCTTCAGTTTGCCCAGATAATGGGTGCGCGCCACGATCTCCTGCCCGGTGTAGCAACCCTTGTGGAAGCTAACCCCGTCCAGCAGTTGCAGGTTAAGCATCTGCGGCACAAACGCTTCCATGGTTTCCGGGTAGACGGTCGGCGTTCCCGCCAGAATACCCAGCAAGCGCCATGGCTCGGCCCCGACCGGCGCGACATTGGGCGCCAGACTGTTCCAGACCGTACTCAATTCCCGCGCCGCGCCATGCACCTCGAATCGGGGCGTGGGGCCGGGCAGGCAAATGACGGTCACGCCACGGGGATAGATCACGTCAGCCATGACAACGCCGTTGGGGAGTTCTGGAACTGCCCCCAGCACCGCACCCATGCGCGCCGCCGCATTCGGCCCTGCAACGCCCAGCCGGGCCAGCACATCACTGGCGTCCTCCAGCGTGACCCTGGCTCGGAGGATATATTTACGCAGCCGGCTTAGAGCGGGTTCCAGCAGTTCGCGCGGCAATTCCAGATAGTAGGTATCCTCGCGCTGAAACAGCCGAAAACTGGCGAACACCCGGCCCTTGGGGGTGCAATGCGCACCGGGCAAACTGCGATCGGGTGTGATTTGTTGGACATCACAGGTCAACTGCCCTTGCAGGAAGGTTTCGGCATCCGGCCCGTACACGGCGATCAGCCCCAGATGAGACAAATCACAGCAGCTATCGCCAGTCAGCGCCGTGGCTAATTCGGATTCCGGCTGGCCAAAATGCGCCACCCGCTCCGCTGCTCGCGTCGCACCGACCTGTTCGAGAAAAGCGTTCCACTCCAAGTTCATGGTTCGATCCGAGGGTAGGTTGAGTTCCGTCGTCTGCCGCCGGTTCATTGCGTTCGCGGGCGGCGACCGGCATAATAAACCTTGAAAAATATAGACTGGAATGCTCCTCCCATGCCACAAAGGCAAGACGCTTGGAGTTTCCGGTGGTCCCGTCGGCGGATGGGACCGGGATGGTCCACCACCGCCATCCATGAACCCCAAAAATAAAAGTGAACTGCATGAGCGAAAATCCCCCCGCGGCGGCGCGGCCACCGTCGCTCTCTACCTGCAGTTCGTGCGGCTGGCCTTCCTGAAGATGCTGGCCTACCGCCTGCGCTACTACACC
>CALMNY010000274.1 GCA_937872125.1 uncultured Candidatus Competibacteraceae bacterium
TTGCCAACGAGGCCGGCATCGAAAGCCGCTACATCGGCCGCATCGAGATTCACGATGACTACAGCACGGTGGATTTGCCCGCTGGAATGCCGGAAGAGATTTTTCAACACCTCAAAAAAGTGCGGGTGCGACAGTATCCATTGAACATTAGCCGCCTCGATGGTCCCCGCCCGGAACGGAAGCGCCCGGGGCCAAAGCCGACGACCGGTGAGAAAGCACCCAGGAGCGCCAGGCGCAATCCCGCCGACCAAGAGTCCAGGCCTGCCAGTCGGCGTCAACGGGAAATCAATTCATAGCCCAGCCCAAAAGGAGTCGCTGCGATCATGTTGACGGTTTACGGTTGTGCGAACACCCGGTCCAGCCGGGTGTTATGGGCGCTGGAGGAAGCTGGCGCCGAATATGAGTACGTCGCCGTTGATCTGCGGGCCGGCGCCGCTTGGAAACCGGAGTATCTGGCGCTTAACCCCGGCGGTAAGGTGCCGACTCTGGTGGATGGCGAACTGGTGCTCACCGAATCGGCGGCGATTTGCACCTATATCGGCGACCGTTTCCCCGTGTCCCGGTTGACGCCGTCGGTCGGTTCCCCGGAGCGCGCCCATTATGATCAGTGGTGTTATTTTGTCCTGAGCGAGCTGGAACAACCCCTGTGGACCATGGCCAAGCACCTCTTCGCCCTGCCCGAACGCCGGCGAGTTCCCGCCATGCTCGACACCGCGCGCTGGGAATTCGCGATGGCGGCCAAAGTGCTGGCGGCAGGTCTGGGCCGACGGGAGTTTATCGTCGGTGACCACTTTACCGCCGCCGATATCCTGATCGCCCATACGCTGACCTGGGCGCTGGTTTTTGAGTTGCCTCTGGAACACGACTATTTGAAGATCTATGCCGAACGCTTGCTGGCCCGCCCCGCATGGGCGCGAGTCCACGAACGGGAAGAGGCCGAGAGCGGCGTGAAGCCTTGAAGGCGGGTACGAAGGAGATCGAATCATGATAAGGCGAAAAACACTGCGGCTTATTTTCCTGGGCCTGACCAGCGCGTTAGTGCTTGGGGGATGCGCGACCTTTCCCGAAGATGGAGGCTATGGCTACGAGGGTGGTTGGGATCCGGGATATGGCGGGTACGGGAGAGATGGCCGTGACGGGTGGGAAGAACCCTATCCGCCAGATGGTTATTACCAGGGAGGTGGTTATTACCAGGGAGGTGGTTATTACCGGGATGGTTATCGCCAGCGGGACGATCGCCGCTGGCGGGGCGAGAACCGCCAGCGGGCACAACGCTATCCAAGCGAAGAGGATCAAAGACGGCGGGATGAGAGGCGGCAAGGCGATTTTCGACCAACCCGGCCGGCACAGCCTGACCAGCCACAGTCGCCGGCGCAATTCAGTCGGCCACAGTCGCCGGCGCAATTCAGTCGGCCACAGCCGCCGGCGCAATTCAGCCAGCCACAACCACCGTCAGGGCAATTCAGTCGGCCACAGCCGCCGGCGCAATTCAGCCAGCCACAACCACCGTCAGGGCAATTCAGTCGGCCACAACCGATGCAGCCCGCCCAGCCCATGCAGCCCGCCCAGCCCGCTCCACGCGAACAAAGGCGCGATAAACCCGATGATTTTCAGGTACAACAAGTCATCCCGATGAGCGGGCCATCACCGTGATAACGAGGGTAAACGCCAAATCCGGAGTGGGGACTAACTGTGAAACTGCTGGCGCTGGACACCGCGACCGAAGCCTGTTCCGCTGCCGTGTGGGTAGACGGTAACGTACTGGAACGCTACGAACTGGCGCCGCGCCGCCATGCTGTTTTGATTCTGCCAATGATCGAAGCGGTATTGGCCGAGGCGGGATTGAGCGCAGGGCAACTGGACGCTATCGCAGTCGGACGGGGACCAGGCGCTTTTACTGGCGTGCGGATCGCGATGGGCATCGCCCAGGGCATTGCCTTTGCTGCAGATCGTCCGGTAGCGCCGGTATCCACGTTGGCTGCTCTGGCGTTAGGCGCGGCGCGGGCGACGGGCGAGGCACGCATCGCAGCGGCGCTGGACGCCCGCATGAGTGAGGTTTATTGGGGCCTCTATGCAGTCAACGGCTATGAGACTGAATTGTTGGGTGAGGAGCGGGTGTGTGTGCCAGAAGCCGTGACTGCCCCGCCAGGCGCATGGTTCGGCGCGGGCAGTGGCTGGGCGGTTTATGCCGAAGCCTTGGCGCAGCGCCTGACGGTCAGCGGTTGGCGGAGCGACTGTTACCCGCGCGCTGGCGACATCGCTCGGCTGGCGGCTACCCCATCCCAGCGCGGCGCCTGGGTGGTGGCGGAACAGGCATTGCCGGTTTATCTCCGTGATCGGGTAACCGGGTAGTGTTTCGGCGGTCTTGATCGAGTTTTTCGCCTTTCGCCTTTCGCATCCACAGCGTTTGGCATTGAAGCGGCGTTCGCGATAAGCTGTTGCAATAACTATAAAACAAAGAAAGCATCGCCACCCGGAGGAAGTTCCATGAACGCCACGATCACCGCTGACCCGGTTCACAGCAAGGCATTGCCGGAATTGGCGGCCAAGCTGCTGACCGCCCGCCAGGAAAGCCTGGTGCTGTATCACAAGCTTGCCACCTTCAAGTTACCCACTCCTGTCGGGCCGGTCCAGCAGCACCTGCTGCAACAGTTTCGGCAGGCGCTGGTGGATTATCTGGCCTTGGGGCCGTTCGAGGTGTTCCAGGCATTGGAAGAACAACCGGCGGACTCTCCCTATGGCGGCGCCCGCGATCTGGCGCGGCGACTCTATGCGCGCATCGCCTACACCACTCAGGCGGCGTTGACGTTCCACGACCGCTACGACGGCCCACTGCCCCCAACAGCATCGGCGCTGCACGAGGATTTATCGCGGCTGGGCGAACAACTGGCGACGCGGATCGAACTGGAAGACCAGATCATTGCCGCCGTCCGCCAGAGTAATATGCGGTTGGCGGCCTGATTGCCTGACTCAATACCCCCGCAGCCATTCGGGCCGCAACTGCACCGCGCCGGTCAGCGCCAGCCGCAGTTGCGCCAGCAGTCGCTCGCGGTCACGCGGTAGCTCGCCGGCCAGCGCCAGGGCGTTGGAGGCGTGATTGGAACGGAACGTCAGCGGCGCCGGCGGGTTCAGTCGCTCGATCAGCCGGGCCTGTTCCACCAGCAGCGCCTGATCATCCTGTTCCTGGAACGGCTCGCGGAACTTGCGATGAAATTCGTCGTGGATCGAGGGATCAATCATCAGTTGCAGGGTGGACAGATAATCCAGTTCCACCTGGTTGACCAGGTCGGCGGTGGCGTCCACATGTTCCCGCCAGTACGCTTGGCCACCGAGGCCGAGGATTACCGTCGCGGAGATTATTAAGCCCGCCTGTTTGGCTTTGGCTAACCCGGTTACCATCGTTTCTGGTGTAGCGCCCTTGGTGATGCGCTTGAGCAGGTCCGCCGAGCCGGTTTCGATGCCGTAATACAGCAGCG
>CALMNY010000275.1 GCA_937872125.1 uncultured Candidatus Competibacteraceae bacterium
CCACGTCCCGGCCAGCGGCCAATTCCCCGGCGATGGCTACGGCCGCTTCGTCGTAACCCTCGTTCGCCGGACCACGATCCAGCATGCAGGGCATGACGATGGGAATTTCCCGCTTGCCACCGAGCCACGCCGCCGCGATGTCGCGGGCCTGGGCGCTGCCTTGCGGCGTGGCGGGATAGGCGATGACCGGCGTGGTTTGCAGGATGCGCACGGCTTTAAGCGTCAGCAGTTCCGGGTCGCCGGGACCGACCCCGACGCCGTACAGAGTACCCGTAGCGTTCATTCGGACTTGTCCAGTTTCATCAGCAATACCGGTAGATAGGGACGCATGATCCGTTGCCCGGCCAACGATTCGCCCCGCGCGATGCTCAATTCGGTCCATTCCGCCGCACGGTCGCCAGCGAACGCATGCAATTCCACCCGGCTGTCCTCGGTCACGGCGCTCGCAACCAGCCGACCGCCCGGTTGCAGCCGTGTCCAAACCACGTCGAGCAACTCGCACAGACTGCCGCTGCTGCCGCCGATGAATACCGCGTGTGGATCGGGCAAAGCGGCCAACGCCGCCGGGGCGCGACCGGCAACGAGCTGCAGGTTGGCGCCCACGCCGAACCGTTCGCGGTTGACGCCCAAGTGTTCCAGTCGTTCCGGGTGACATTCCACCGCGTGAACCTCACCATACGGATTCCAGCGCGCCCATTCCACCGCCACGCCGCCGCAGCCCGCGCCCACGTCCCAGCCGATTTCGCCGGCGCGCGGCGCCAGCAGGGAAAGGATGGTTAGTCGCACCTCACGTTTGCTCAGCAGGCCCTTGCCCGGTTCCGCGCCGGTGCTGAACCAGGCGTCGGGAATACCGGGAAATTCCGGCAATACGCCGCCCGGCCCACGAGTTTCCAGAATGACGACATTCAGCGGTGAGAATTCGGTCGCGGCATTCGCCAGTTCCACCGCGCGGAAATGGCGGAAGCGTTCAGTCGGTGCGCCCAATTCCTCGGCTACCCAAAGATCGGATTCACCGAAACCGGTTTCGACCAGGATACGGGCGATGGCTGCTGGCGAATTGTCGCGGTCGGTGAGCAAGGCGTACAGCCGGTTGCCCTGCAACGCAGCGCGCAGGCTGGCCAGCGGGCGACCGTGCAGGCTGACGCATTGCGCCTGTGGCCACGGTCGGCCCAGCCGGGCGAACGCCGCCTGAATGCTGGATACGTGGGGATGAAACGTCAGATGTTCAGGCGGCAGGTGGCGGAGCAGGGTATTGCCGATGCCGAAAAACAGCGGATCGCCGGAAGCCAGTAGCGCGATGCGCCGCCCGGCGTTGGCGCGCAACAAATCCCACAAGCCGCTCATCGGGCTGGGGTAGGGGCGTTGCTCGGCGGTCAGTTCCGGGAACGCGGCCAGATGCGCCGCTGCGCCGATGACGAGTTCCGCCTGCGCCAGCACCGCTCGCGCCGCCGGACCAAGCGCGCCGGGTTCCATGCCCATGCCGATAACCTGCACCGGCGGGCTGGGCCAGTCGAATGCCATGCTCATCAGAAGCGGATGCCGTTCGCCATGCGCGCCAGGGCGTTGAGCGTGGCGGCAGCCAGGCTGCTCCCGCCACGCCGGCCCAGCAGGGTGATGCAGGGCGTCTGAAATTCGGTCGGCGCGATGTCCCACAGCGCCTGTTTGGATTCGGCGGCGTTGATGAAGCCGACGGGCATCCCGATGATCAGCGCCGGGCGGGGTGCGCCGTCGTCCAGCAGTTCCAGCAACCGGAACAGGGCGGTGGGCGCATTGCCGATAATGGCGATGCTCCCAGCCAGATGCGCCGGCCATGCCGCCATCGCCGCCATGGTCCGGGTCTCACGGGCCAGACGGGCGCGATCAATGACAGCGGGGGTATTGAGAAAGCAATGCACCGCGCTGTGCAGGTAACCCTTGCTGATGCCGTGGCTGACCATTTCGATGTCGCAGAGCACATCCGCGCCGCGCGCCAGCGCCGCCAGCCCAGCCGCAACCGCGCCGGGACTGAACTGGAGATCATGGACGATGCCGGGATCGCCGGAGGTGTGCACCAACCGCATCGCGACTTGTTGCTGGTCGGCGTCGAAGCGGGACAGATCAGTCAGTTGGCGAATTTGGGTGAATGACTGGCGTTCAATTTCGTCGGGATCGCGGAGGTAGTCGAAACGGGGCATGGCGGCTCCAGAGTTCACCCCTCTCCCCTTACGGGAGAGAGGCTGGGGGTGAGGGGGGTTAGCGCCCATGATCGTGGCCGTCGTGATCATGCCCGGTTTGCGGCATCCCCTGCCAGTCCTCGCGGCCCACAATGGGCGTGCGGTACGGGCAGAACTGACAATTCATCCGCGCTTCGCCCGCCTCGGCCTCGGTCAGTCGCTCCAAAAAGGTTTTCACCACCAGCGGATGGGCGTTCAGATAGGGCGCAACTACCGCTGGTACTTCGGGATGGCGTTCCTGGTGGGTGGCGACGGTGGCGCGCACCTGCTTGACCAGCCGACCGGTGAACAACAAATACGGGAACACCACCAGCCGCTGGAAACCCAGCCGGTGCGTGCGCTCCAGTGCGTCGGCCATCAGCGGCGCGGCGACGGCAGTGTAGGCCGTTTCCGCCCAGCCGAACCCCATTCCTTCCCACAGCATCCGGGTAATCTTGCTGACATTGGAATTGGCGTCAGGATCGGAACCGCCGCGCCCGATGACCAGCAGCAGCGTATCCCGCCGGTCGTAATCCGGCCCGAATTCCAACTCGGCGCTTTCGATTCGTTCGCGGGCGACGTGCAGCAAATTCGGATGAACCCCCAGATCCGCGCCGAACGTGATGCTCATCTCCGGATGTTCGGCCTGAAAGGCGTTGAGGATCGCGGGAATATCGTTCTTAACATGGCCGGCGGCCAGCAGCAGCGCCGGCAGGGCGGTGATGCGCCGGAAGCCCTGCTGGCGCAGTTGTTCCAGCGCGGCGGGCAGATCCGGTTCGACCAGTTCCAGAAAACCGGCCAGACAGGTTCGGTCGGGCAGGGCCTGTTGCAACTGGTCGGCGAGCACACGGAATTCGGCGACGCCGGCGGCGCGGCGCGTACCGTGGCCAATCAGCAGCACGGCGGGCGGGGAAGTTAGTGGCTGGGTCATGAGGGATGGCGTCGGTTGGAATGGGCAAGGGCGATGGGATCGCATTGTACAAACCCGGTCATCCCTTGTTGAACATTTCGCCAAACAAAAAAGGGCGCGTCGGAACGCGCCCTGTGAATGGCCTGACTAGCCGTTAGTCGTTATTCGGGGCCAGCCAGCGATAGAAGAAACCCGCTACCGCCGCGCCGATAATGGGCGCGACCCAGAACAGCCACAGTTGCTGCAAGGCCCAGCCGCCAACAAAGATCGCCTGGCTGGTGCTGCGCGCCGGGTTGACCGAGGTGTTGGTGACCGGGATGCTGATCAGGTGGATCAGCGTCAGGCACAGGCCGATGGCAATCGGCGCGAAGCCAGCGGGCGCATTCTTGTGGGTCGAACCCAGGATGACAACCAGGAACATGAAGGTCATCACGATTTCACAGATCAGCGCGGCGTTCATTCCATAGCCGCCGGGCGAGTGTTCGCCGAAGCCGTTGGCGGCGAACCCGCTGGCGACCAGGTCAAAACCCGGTTTCCCCGTAGCGATCAGGTAGATGATGGCCGCGCCGGCCAGGCCGCCGAGCACCTGGGCGACGATATAGGGACCCAGATCGGCCGCCGGGAAGCGCCCGCCCGCCCATAGCCCGACCGAAACGGCCGGATTCAGATGGCAGCCGGAGATGTGACCGATGGCGAAAGCCATGGTCAGCACGGTCAAGCCGAAGGCGAGCGACACGCCGACCAGGGCGATGCCGAGCGGATTGGTGGGATCGTTACCGGGAAACATGGCGGCCAGCACAGCACTGCCGCAGCCGCCCAGCACCAGCCAGAGGGTGCCGACAAACTCGGCGGCAAGACGATTCGCAAGCGGCATAGTGAAATTCCTCCTAAGTCTTGATCGAATTGAACTAAAGTGTCACCTTGAAATTTGCATAAAGGTAGAACACTTGCACTATTCGCCCTACAATACGATGAAGGACGATCTTGCTGAATAGCATCCCAAAGGGGTGTTGGGCCTCCCGGGGACTGCGCGCAAGGATAACAGCCTTGAGCGTGAAAATCCTGAACAATGATATAGAAATCGAGGTGGTTTGCATGACAGATAACAAGAAGGAAAATTCTTCTGGTTTACATAAGTGGCGTTTTTTCCGCTCGGGCGGGTTCGATCAGGTCCGTCTCGAAACCGGAGCCGACCTCAAGGCGCTGGATCAACTCGATCCCAAGCTGTGGGCGGCGCTCAGTTGCCCGACGAGCGGCCTGGAATTCGATAGCAAGACCCTCGAACTGCTGGATAGCGATGCGGATGGCCACGTTCGGGTGCCGGAGATCGTAGCGGCAGTCAAGTGGACCACGTCCCTGCTCAAGAACCCGGAAGATTTGACCAAGGGCGCCGCCGCTCTACCGCTGGCCGCGATTGATGATAGCACGCCTGAAGGCGCCGAGTTGCTCGCCTCGGCCCGGCAGATTCTGACCAATCTCGGCCAGGCGGAGGCGACCGTCATCACCGCCGAGGATACCGCGGACACCACCAAAATCTTTGCCAGCACCCGGTTCAACGGCGATGGCGTCGTGCCCGCCACCGCCACCGATGATGCAGCCACCCAGGCGGTGATCGAAGACATCATCACCTGCGTCGGGTCGGAGCAGGACCGCTGCGGCGCGCCGGGCATTTCGCAGGAGAAGATTGATCTGTTCTTTGCCGAGGCCCAGGCGTATGCCGACTGGTGGGGGGAGGCGGAACGCGACGCTGCGAATATCCTCCTGCTGGGTGAGGATACCGAAGCCGCTGTGGCCGCGTTCAAGGCGGTCAAGGCCAAGGTGGACGATTACTTCACCCGTTGCCGCCTGGCGGCGTTCGATCTGCGCGCCGCCGAGCCGCTGAATCCCGCCCTGACGGAATACGAAGCGCTCGCCAAAAAGGACCTGTCGCCGACCAGCGCGGAAATCGCCGCCCTGCCGCTGGCGAAAATCGAAACCGGCAAGCCCCTGCCACTCGAACAGGGACTGAATCCCGCCTGGGTCGCCGCGATGGCAGAGTTTCGCGCGAAAGTCGTGCAACCGCTGCTGGGCGGCAAGACCAGTCTGGAGGCCACGGAGTGGGCGGCGCTGTGCGCGAGATTTGCTGCCCATGAAGCCTGGCTGGGCAACAAGAAGGGCGCCCTCGTCGAGGCGCTGGGGATCAAACGGGTGCGCGCCATCCTGGCCGGCGGCAACAAGGAGATTCTCACGGCGCTGGTCGAGAAGGACAAGGCCCTCACCGGCGCGGCAAACGCCATCGCCTCGGTGGACAGACTGGTCCACTATCACCGTGATCTGTTCCGGCTGCTGAACAACTTTGTCTCGTTCCGCGACTTTTACACGCCCGGTCCCAAGGCCATCTTCCAGGCGGGCGCGCTGTATATCGACGGGCGGAGCTGCGAGCTGTGCCTGCGGATCGAAGATATCGGCAAGCACAGCAGCCTGGCCAGCCTGAGCGGCACCTACCTGGCCTATTGCGACTGCCAGCGCCGGGGCGGCGCCGAAAAAATGACCATCGTCGCCGCCTTCACCAACGGCGACGCCGACAACCTGATGGTCGGGCGCAACGGCCTGTTTTTCGACTGGCACGGTCAGGACTGGGACGCCACCATCGTCAAGATCGTCGATCATCCGATCAGCGTGCGCCAGGCGTTCTGGTATCCCTACAAGCGCATCGGCAGGATGATCGGGGAGCAGATCGAGAAAATGGCCGCCGCCCGCGAAAAGGCGGTGCAGGATCAGGCGGCGGCGGGCATCGCTGATGCCGCGCAGAAAACGGAAGCGGGCAAGGCTCCGGCGGCGCCGTTCGATGTCGGCAAGTTCGCCGGTATCTTCGCCGCCATCGGTTTGGCCGTCGGCGCTATCGGCACCGCCATCGCCTCGGTGGTGACCGGCTTTATCGGCTTGAAGGCGTGGCAAATGCCGCTCGCCATCGTCGGACTGATTCTGCTCATCTCCGGGCCTTCCGTGATCATCGCTTACCTCAAGCTGCGCAAGCGTAATCTGGCGCCCCTGCTCGACGCCAACGGCTGGGCGATCAATACCCGCGCCATCATCAACATCCCGTTTGGGACTTCGCTGACGCATGTGGCCGCGCTGCCGCCGGGGGCGCAACGTTCGTTCACGGACCCCTTCGCGGAGAAAAAACGGCCCTGGAAGTTTTACCTGTTCCTGCTGGTGTTGATCGGCGCCATCGCGTTCCTCTGGCACAAGGGCTACATCCAGGAATGGCGGGATCGGTTTATCACCAAGGAGACCCCGGCCGCAGTCGAAGGGGCGGCCAAACCGGTCGCGCCCGCTGCGCCGGCTCCCGCTGCTACACCGCCCGCTGCGCCCGCGCCCGCTGCGCCCGCACCCGCCGCACCGGCTCAGTGAACGACAAAGGGACTCGTTGTTTGAAGGGGTTACGGCAGGCGTTAGTCCTGTTGTAACCCCGGCTGTTGCCGCACAGGAAGCTTGTTGAACTGCTATTCAACTACTGCTGTTCTGGCTCAGCAACATCCGCAATTTGTGGCCTAAATCAGCCTTCCGGTAAGGCTTGGCCAACACCTCGACGGCGGCCGTCAGTTCGCCGTTGCCGATAGGCGCGTGTTCGGTGTAACCCGAGGTCAGGAGCACCCGTAAACCCGGATAGCGGCGCTGCGCTTCGGCGGCCAGCTTGACGCCATCCATCGCGCCCGGCATGACAATGTCGGTGAAGAGCAAGGCGATATGGGGCGTGGTTTCCAGCACCTGTAATGCGGTCGCAGCGTCAGCCGCCTGCAAGGGCGTATAACCTAAACCACGCAAGGCATTGACGGCGAACTGGCGGACATCGGCGTCGTCCTCGACGACCAGAATCGTTTCACCCCGCCCCTGAATCGAGGTGTCGGCCACACGCGATTCCAGGACCGGTCGCGCTGGAACAGCGGTCCGGGGCAGGTACAGCCGAACCGTAACGCCCCGGCCCGGTTCGCTGTGGATGGTGATATGGCCGCTGGACTGCTTGACCAGTCCGTAAACCATGCTCAGTCCCAGCCCGCTGCCCTTACCGGTTTCCTTGGTGGTGAAAAACGGCTCGAAGGCGCGCTCCAGCGACTCGGCCGTCATGCCCACGCCGGTGTCACTAACCGCCAGCATCACATAGGGGCCGGGCCGCACCTCGGTTTGCGGCGTGGCTTCCTCCTCTTCGATCAGCATGTTGGCGGTGGTCAGCGTGAGCCGGCCGCCCTGGGGCATGGCGTCGCGGGCATTGATCACCAGATTGAGCAGGGCATTCTCGAACTGGGCCGGATCCACCAGGGTCTGCTCCAGATCGCTGGTCAGCACCGTCTCGATTCGGATATTAGCGCCCAGCGTGCGCCGCATCAGTTCCAGCATCCCCAGCACCAGCTTGTTCAGATCGGTCGGTTGCGCCAGCAAGGGTTGGCGGCGCGAAAACGCCAGCAACCGCTGGGTCAACTGCGCGCCCCGCTCCACGGCGTGCAAGGCTTGTTGCGCCAGGTCGTGCAGTTCCGGCTGCGTCGCCAGCTCTTCGTTCAGCAACTCCAGGTTACCCAGGATGACCGCCAGCAGATTATTGAAATCATGGGCGATGCCGCCGGTAAGCTGGCCGATGGCCTGCATTTTCTGCGCTTGGCGGAGTTGCGCCTCGGCGTGCTTGCGCCGAGTGATGTCGCGGACGATCACGATGGCGGCAGACTTGGCGGTAAACCGCCGCAGGTCCGGCGGCCCGAACAAATCCCCCTGGGGATGGATTGTGGTGACCGGCGAAGTCTCGGCGAATCGAATGTCCAGCGGCACAGTGCGCGATTCGAACCAGCGCCGGCCCGAGGCGGTCGTGAGTTCGTATTCAGCGACCTGGATTTGCTGGGCCTGCAACGCCCGGTGGATGATATCGAGAAAAAAGTTCGCCATGTCTGGCGTATGAATCTCGCTCAGCAATTTACCCCGGATCGGGGTATTACCGATGGTGATCCGGCCCCGGCCCGCCGCCAGGATTTCCCGATAGCGGCCTTCCTCGTCTACCACGAACACCAGATCGGGAATGGCCTGGGCCATGGCGCGCAACCGCGCTTCGCTCTCCCGCAGGGCGTGGTCGGCCTGGTTGCGTTCGGCGATTTCCCGGCTGAGGGAGCGGTTGATTGTTTCCAGTTGCCAGGTGCGTTCCTCGACGCGCTGTTCCAGGGAAATGTTGGTTTCGCGCAGTTGTTCCTGCGCCTGCTGCATGGCGGCCCGCATGGTGTTGAATGAGCGGGTGAGTTCACCGAGTTCGTTGTTGGCGCTGATCGGAATGTCGGTCCGCAAGCGGCCCGCCGCCAGTTGCCGGGTAGCCTCGGCCAGGGAGGCAATGGGCCAGGCGATGGCGTCGGCGTGCTTTTTGGACAGCAAGCAGGCAACCAGCAGCATCAGAACAATCATCAGCATCAGGTTCCAGACCGTAATAGCGCTGGCGGCTTGTGTGGCCAGGATCTCCTGTTCGAGGCGCGTCCGGGCGTGCGCCGCCATGGCCTGGGTGAGCGCGATGGCCCGGTTGGCCAGCGGGTCGGTTTCCTGAGCCATGGTGCGCAATGCGATATTCCAGCCGTCGGACTGGCGCAGCCGGATCACTTCCTGGGCGAGGGCGGTGAAAATCCCCAGTTCGTTCTGGAGCAGGGGAATGATGGGGCGTTGTTCGCCCGTGAGCAGGGGATGTTCAGCCAGCCTGGTCAGCCGGGTTTGAACAGCGTTCAGAGCCTCCTGGAACCGATGCGCATAACTCAGGCCGTCGCTGCCCAGCATTTCCCGCAGCGAAAGATGGGCGACCGAGAACGCATCCTGAAGTTCAGCGATCTCTGCCAGCAGCGCTTTGCGTTCGGGACCGTCTACCCATCCTTTTTCGTCCTGAAACAGGACGGCGAGCAGGTCATGCAGTTTGGTTGCGCTGGGTTCAACATCCCGGGTATAGAGCAGCCGGGCCGGTTCGTTGCCCGGCGTGCGCACGATGTCTTGAACCCACCACTGGGATTCCTGCACATCGGCGAGCAGGGTGCGGAGTTCCTGCAACTGCTGGGTGGTGCAATCTTGAGTGTGAAAGTAGGGGCAATCTTTCAACTGGCCGAGCGCAGGCTGAATTTCGCCTTGCCAGGCGTCCCGCCAGCCGTCCAGGAAGCGTGGATCGCCGAGCGTGATCCAGCCGCGCAGGCTGGCGAGTGAATGCCGGATGCCGGTGAGCAACTGGAACGAGGCCTGCGCTATCGGGCCGCTTTCGTTCGCCAGCCGGATCACCCTGGCGCGCAGATCGTAGGTGGTGATCAGCGCGATGCCCAGCATGATCAGTCCGACCAGCGCCACCGAAAGGTGAGAAAACAGCAGTTGGCGACGCAGCGGCTGGCTGGTTTGGGCAGGCGGGGTTGTCACGGTGTTTATCACGCTTATGGCCGGGTTGGAACGGCTTGCGCCGCCTGGCCAGAGGCCAGGTAGCGTTCAAGTTGTTGCAGTTGGGCTTGCAGGATGCCGGCGCGTTGATAGGTGTGTGCGGGAAATTTCAGCCCGGGATAAATAGGTTGAGGCGGCGGCTGGACGATGGCCAGATGCTTGTAGAGGAAGTCGAGCTGGGAGACGATCATGGCGGCGATCAGATACACATCGCCCGGTTGCAGGTGGTCCAGCTCGGTTTGGCGAGTGTCAATCCTGAGCACCGCCAGACCCAGCCGGTCGAAAATGCGCACGATGCTGTGCAAGCATTCGATCAGCCGAAGGTAAACGTCGCTGGGCTGCTGGTCCGATTCAAAGGGAGGCTCGGCGGGAATGCGGACGGCGCCGGGATAGCGGGCCAGCAGGCGGGCGGAATAGGCAATCGCCAGCGTGACTTCCTGGTAGACATCGCTGGCGGAGATGTGCCGCTCCAACAGCAGGTTCAGTTGGCGATTCAGGGTCAAGAGGGTGGCGAAGTGATCCGCCGGCGCGGCATCGCTTCCGTTCACCGCACCACTGGTATCAGCGATTTGCAGTGAGTGCATGATCTGTCGCAGCAGTTGGTGCGCCGCCCGTAACTGGGCCAGGACATCCTGCAGCTCAATATCGTCAGTGGGCCGTGGTAACGGCTGGGCGCGCGTGCGCGAGATTTCAAAGGAGAGCCGGTCGGTTTGCTCCCACAGGGTCAGCGATTGAAAATACAGATCGCGGGGGATGGTAGTGTGGATGCCGATGTCCAGTTTGCTGGCCCTGGACAAGCCCATAAACCGGCGCAAACGCTCCAGATCGCGGCTGAAGGTGGCGATCTGTTCGGCAAGTGCGGCGCTGTCGTTCCCGGCGCGAGCGGGTTCGGGTTCGCCGGCGTTGACTCCCAGAGCCAGCAGGATGAATCCCCCCAGCAGCAGGGTGCAAACCACGGTTCGAGCGAAGCCTCTGAACGCCGGTTCATGCGCAACGATCAGCCGCTGCTTCAGGTGAATCATATTCAATTTCCGTTAGGTTACGATCTGCTGCGGGCGAGATAGACCCGATCCAAGGCCAGCGCGTCTCTTGAATCCATAGTTCACCCACAGGAATAAAGCAAGCCGGTTCGCCATGCCCGTTGCGGCGGCGAAGTTGACGCCGTCGCCGGCTGGGCGCTAGTATCGCCATGTGAACGATGAGGTTTTCCCGCTGGCGTTCGCCGTCGGGAATGAAAAGGGAATCTGGTGCGGCGGCTTTGAGGTCGCCAATTCCAGGGCTG
>CALMNY010000276.1 GCA_937872125.1 uncultured Candidatus Competibacteraceae bacterium
CGCTCGGTCAGGTCAATGGTGAACTTTTCCAGCGCCTGGCGCTGGTCCTCAGCATTCTGGTCCTCGACCTTCTGGCCACCGCGCATGGCCTCGATGCCGCGTTCGATCAGCCCCTTGGTGGCACCGGCCTTGCGCAGCAGTGCGCCCAGTTCGCCCTTGTCCTCCAGCGCGGCCAGCACGAACAGTTCCGACGAGATGTAAGCATCCTTGCGCTGCTGGGCCAGCTTGTCGGTCAGGTTCAGCAAGCGGGATAGCGCATTGGAAATCTGTACGTCGCCGCCAACGCCTTCGACGCGCGGCAGCCGGTCCAGCGCCTCGCTGAGTTGGGAACGCAGCAGGTTAACGTTGACGTCGGCCTGGGCGAGCAGGGGCCGCACCGTGCCCCCGTCCTGATCGAGCAGAGCCGCCATCACATGCGCCGGTTCGATGAATTGGTGGTCGCGGCCCACCGCCAGACTCTGAGCGTCGCTCAGGGCCAGTTGAAACTTGCTGGTCAGTTTGTCCATGCGCATCGCAGGTCTACCCCCGTCAGAAAATCATTTCCCTACAAAATGGCGGTGGTTGGCGGGAATTCAAGGGGCGGACCGTCCAAGTGCGTCTATTGGCGGGTTCGAGCGTGATAGCTGCGGCAAGACCCCGGATAGCCCGCCATGTTTTTGCCGGGTTTGCCGGAATTCCCCGTCTTGTTGAGGGATAAAATCGGCTCTATTCTTGGCGCTGATAACTGGTGGGAGTTGATGCGATGAATACGATTTATGCGGATGTGACGGTGAGCATATCCGAGTTGAAGAAAAACCCGGCCCACGTTCTGCGCGAGGCCGGCAACCGTCCCGTGGCGGTGCTCAGTCACAACAAGCCGTCGTTCTACATGGTTCGTCCGGAGTTGTTCGAGGCCCTGCTGGATTCGGTTGCCGATCAGGATCTGGTCGAATTAGTCGCCAGTCGTCTGGCCTTGAAAAACGAAGCGGTCGAGGTGGATATTGACCACGTCTGAGACCCCGGATAGTCCGCCAGCACGCTATAAATATCGCCTCAAGTTCGTGCCGCCCGCGCTGGAGGAGTGGAAAAATCTCGATGGTTCGGTCAAGGAACCCTTGCGGAAACTGCTCCGCAAACGCCTGGAAAACCCGCGCGTACCGGGGGCGGAGCTCATGGGGCCGTTGCGGGGCTGCTACAAGATCAGGCTGCGGAAGCAAGGCTACCGTCCCATTTACACGGTGGAGGAGGATGCGCTGGTCGTGCTGGTCCTCGCGGTGGATCACCGGGAGGACTCTGCCGCCTATCAATCGGCGCGGGAACGGTTGCGTCGAATGTGATCCGCGCCCTGACCAGACCCTCAATCCTTGAATCGTGGCTGCCGCTTCTGCATCGCCGCTGCAATCGCTTCACGGGTATCGTCCGACAGCAGCATGGCGGCGTTCCAGGTAGCGACGTAGTCCAGCCCATCGGCGAGGCTGTGATCGCGGCCGTAGTTCAAAATCTGCTTGATGCCGCGCACGGTCAGCGGCGACTTGGCAGCGATACTGGCGGCAATGGCCCGCACGCCCTCCCGCAGTTGCGCCGCGTCGGCAAAGACCTGGTTCACCAGCCCCATCGCGTGCGCTTCGGCGGCGTCAAACTGGCGGGCGGTGAACGCCAGTTCGCGCAACCGGCCCTCGCCAATCAGATACGGCAGGCGTTGCAGGCTGCCCACATCGGCGATGATGGCTAAATCTACTTCCTTCACTGAGAAGGCCGCATCGGCAGTCGCGTAGCGCAGATCGCAGGCGGCAATCAGGTCCAGCCCGCCACCGATGCACAAGCCATGGATCGCGGCCAATACCGGCTTACGACAGGTTTCCAGCGCGGTGAATGCCGCTTGCAGTTCCAGGATGGTCCGCCGCAGCCGCTCCTCCTTGCGGCCCGGCCCCAGATCCTCAACCGAATCCAGCACCTCGCCCATCAACTCGAAATCAATACCCGAACAGAAATAGCGGCCCGCACCGCTCAAAATCGCCACCCGCGCCTCGGGCGTCTCGTCCACCCAGCGAAAGACTTCGCCGATCTCGCGCCACAGGGTTCCATTCAAGGCGTTCGCCTTGTCGGGACGGTTCAGTTCGATCTGGGCGATGGCGTCGGCCAGGGTGACGGTCAGACAGGTAAATTCCGGCATGGAAGCTCTCCAGGTAGCCAATCAAGGAATCTTGGGCGGGCGCTTCCTCCACACCTTGAACAACACGCCCAGCTTGTCGCGCAAGGTCAGCCGCTCGTCCGCCAGGGCTTCCAGGAAATCCGACAGCACCTTGGACTTGGCCACGCCGTAGAACACCAGCAGAATGCTGGGAATCAGCACCACGACCAGAATCAGCGCCTTAAGCCAGGTCGGGTGGCTGGTTTCGTCAAACAGGTTCATGCCCAGGAAACCGGTCGAGACGGTGGCGATCAGGCCCAGCGTAGTGACCACGGTCAGCCGCACCACGGTGTTCGCCTGGCGGCGCAGGCCGTCGCTGTCCAGATATTGATTCATTTCCTTGACCGCCTCGCTGACATCCCGGTAAATCCGGTCGGTGTCGAGATGGCCGGTCAACATCCGGAACAAATCCTTGGCCTGGGCCTGATTGGAAACCTCGTGGAACCAGTAGCGGTGGGTGAAGCGCAGGAAAGTTTCGAAGATTCGGCGGATTTCCCGCTTGAACGTTTTAACCGAATCCACATCGTGAATGTCGAGCTGGCTGATCGCCATCACCAGCCATTCCGAGAACAGGGTCAGAGTCGCCTTGTGAAAGTGCGCGATTAGATTGACCAGGAAATACTGGTGGCGAAACTGGCCCAGCAGACCAGTATCCCCGTCGGTGAAGAAACGGTCCCCGGCCTTGCCGATCATGACGAAAGCATGGCCGCAACACAGATAGCGGCTGCCCAGCGCCGGATCGGCCGGATTCCAGAACTTGTCGTAGCAGTAGCGCCGCTCGAAATCAGCCAGTTCCTGCTCGGAATAGGGCAGGGTATCCGAAGGCCCCGACCGGGTGATCAGCGCCAGCCGGGCGAAGTCGCCACGTGTCAATACGCGCGGATCGTCGAAGCTGAGATAAGCCAGCAGCGGCATCCGGTGGTATTCGATCTGCCGGTAGCGGATCATGCCCTCGCGGTCAGAATGATAGAGAACCAGCGGTTGCAGCAAATAGCCCCAGTGGGCGGCGACGTTGGGGGAGCGGTGCTGGCAGACGAAATTGAGATATTTGCGGCGGCTTTCGTAGTCGGACGCCGCCAGCGTCTCGCCGGTCGCCGCCAGCCACTCCACCCGGCGCGGGCATTGCCCGCCCTGACCGCCGGCCTCCCAGAACGCCGGATAGGCCCGCCCCAGCTTGAACAGCGCCTCCTGAGCCAGCGCCAGCGGCAAATCGTTGGCGTAAAACTCCACCGCCAGGATGATGATGTCAATATCGTAGAAGAAATAGAGGTCCACATGGGCGACCTCGAACGTCACGGGCGGCGCCTGGTCGTCGAGCACAGCCCGCATTTTGGCGATGTCCCGGCGGCGGTAGACCCGAATCGGCGACTTGCCGTAACCGGCCAGGGTTTCGCGGCCGATGCCCTCGCCATACAGAAACCGCTGCACGTAGGGCAGGAAGGTGATGAATTCCTTGTAGTGGCGTTCCTGGAAATCATCAGGATCGCCGAATTCATCCTCCACCTCCCGCCAGGGACACTGCTCGCCCATCGCGTCCAACAGTTCCCAGTATTTTGAGATGTGCGGCTCCCGCACCCGAGCGTGCATCACCTGCAAAGGCCAGAGCAGGATTTGGCGGAAATGGCGGACCAGAGTAGAGGTATTTTTAGTGGTGTCGCTCACGGCGTAATCCTCGCTAATCCCGTGGCGGGGGAAATTTTTTCCAGAGTTGCACCCGAAATGTTGCGTTCCCCTGGGCAGGATGGGGTGTCGGGGGAACAGCGCGGGGGCGGGTTAAGGCACGCTGGGCCGCCACAGCATTTCGGCCAGGGCGTCCAGCTCCACCCTGCTGGCTTGCACCCGCGCCAGCGCTTCCAGCGCCTGGTCGCGAGCAAGACCGAGCGTAAACAGGGCCAACGCCGGCAGCCGGTGGTTATGCTCCTCACCCAGGCCAATGTGCTGCAACAAGCGGTTGGCAATTAAAACCAGATTCGAATACTCAGCGTGGGGTTGGGTGCAATCCTCGCTGTGATGCCAGCGCACTGCGGCGATGACTTCCTCGGGCATGGACCAGGTCTGCATCACCCAGGCGCCGATATGCCAGTGTTCGACGCCCAGCATATAACGCTCCACTGCGCTGAGCGGCAGGCGCGGGTTGACCGCCAGAAAGTGGTTGAAGAGGAAAAAACGGGCGGGGAACAAATGACCCAGGGCCAGATAGCCAAAATCGTGCAACAGGCCACTCAGGTACGCCAGCCCCGGATTAACGGCGACCGCTTCAGGCAACAGTTTGACCAGCTCGCTAATCAGAGGGAGTACCGTGGAACTCATCGGGACATCAGGGTTCTTGCTCGGTCTTGACGATAATTTTCGAACCGTTGCTGGCGAGTGACCGGGGTGGTTGCGTGGCGCGCGCTGGCGTCGGCGCCGACGCCGTGGCGTTTGCCGGTTTGGCGGTCACTGATTTGGACGGTTTGGTTGTGGATTTCGAATTCGCCGGTTCAGGAGTCGCAGACTTGGCGGCTGCGGCTTTCGACGGGGCAGACGTGGATTTGGAATTCGCCGATTCGGGAGTCGCCGTCTTGGCGGTTATGGACTTGGTGCTCGCGGTTTTGGCGGTTGTGGCCTTGGGGCCCGGCCTGGCGCCACTGGCCACTGCTACCGGCGCGGGGGCTTTGGCATTGCCCCGTGGCGTGGACGGCTGCCGGCGTTGATTAACCACCGGTTGCATCCGTGCGGGCGCAGGTTGGGGTGCGTTTCTGGGTTGGGTGGCCTCAGGGTGAATCTCAATCTGCCGTTTAGGCAGTTCGGTATAGAAATCGTACTTGGGCCTGGCCGGTTCGGGTTCCGCGGCCGGGGCGGCCGCCGCTTTTGGCGGCGGCGCAGCGACGGGCGCAGCGGCAGGTGGCGCTGGTATGCTGGGTGCAACGGCGGCAGTGGCCGTTGGCGGTTGCGGCCGACTGCCTTTGATGTACGCCAACAGGCCACCGAACAAGCCGATCAGCATCAGCGTGACGACCAGCAGACCGTTGCGGCGCGCCCGCTGGCGGCGCTGTCCGGTTGTGGTGGACTTGTAATCGCGGCGACTGCTCACATGACCTCCGGGGCCGAAACGCCCAACAGCTTCAAACCGTTTTTAATGACTTGCCGGGTCGCCAGGCTCAGGTTGAGCCGGACGTCGCGCAGCGCATCGTCCGGGACCAGAACCCGGTGTTCGTTGTAGTAGGCATGGAACGCCGTGGCCAATTCCCGCAAATAATGGGCCAGTTGATGGGGTTCATGCGCGAGGGCCGCCGTTTCCACTACCTCTGGATAACGCGACAACGCCATCAGCAGAGCTTCCTCGTGCGGTTCGGTCAGCAACGCCAGGTGGGCGCGACCCCGCGCTTCGTCCCGCGACAGGCCCTTGTCGCACAATTGCCGTAGCACGCTGCTCACCCGGGCGTAAGCATACTGAATATAGTAGACAGGGTTATCCCTGGACTGCGACTTGGCCAGGTCCAGATCGAAATCCAGATGCTGTTCGCTCTTGCGCATGACGTAGAAGAAGCGGGCGGCGTCGTTGCCGACTTCCTGGCGCAATTCGCGCAGAGTCACGAATTCACCGGACCGGGTGGACATCTGCACCCGCTCGCCGTTGCGGTAAAGGATGGCGAACTGCACCAGCAGCACACCCAGCTTGTCGGGGTTCTCGCCCATGGCCTGTAGCGCCGCCTTGACCCGGGGGACATAGCCGTGATGATCAGCGCCCCAGATATCAATGACCCAGTCAAAGCCGCGTTCGAATTTGTCCAGGTGATAGGCGATGTCGGAGGCGAAATAAGTGGTCTGGCCGTTTTCCCGTTCGACCACCCGGTCTTTTTCATCGCCAAAGGCGCTGGAGCGAAACCACAGCGCGCCATCCTGCTCGTAGACGTAACCGGCGTCGCGCAAGCGGTTGATGGTTTTGTTGACTGCGCCGCATTCCGCCAGGGTCCGTTCCGAATACCACTCGTCGTACACCACGCCGAACTCGCGCAGATCATCGCGGATGTCATCGAGGATGGTGTTCAAGCCGCGTTCGAAGATGTAGCGGTAATGGTGATCGCCCAGCAATTTCTGGGCGCGTTCGACCAGGGCGTCAATGTACGCTTCCTTGTCGCCGGCGGTCACGATCTCGCCATTCTCGTTGCGAATTTCGTCCTGGGGCAAGTTCCGGAAAATCTGCGCCGCCGCAACCATGTAGGCCCCGCCGCGCTCGGCGTACAGCCGGGTGGCGATGTCGTGTACGTACTCGCCCCGGTAGCCGTTGCTGGGAAAGCGGAACCGTTCGCCGCAGTGTTCCAGATAGCGCAGCCAGATGCTGGTCGCCAGGATGTTCATCTGCCGCCCGGCGTCATTGACGTAGTACTCGCGGTGCACCTGATAGCCGACCGCTTCCAGCAGGTTGGCGACGGTGGCGCCGAAGGCCGCGCCGCGACCGTGGCCCACATGCAGCGGGCCGGTGGGATTGGCGGAAACGAATTCCACCTGCACCCGGCGGCCCGCGCCCAGGTCACTCCGCCCAAAGGCGTCGCCCTGGTCCAGAATCGTATTGACGACCGCTTGATAGGCGTTGGGGGTGAGAAAGAAGTTGATGAAGCCGGGGCCGGCGATTTCGACCCGGGCGACGCCGTCGGACGCAGGCAGAGCAGCCATAATACGTTCGGCCAGTTCGCGCGGCGGGCGGCGGGCCGTTTTGGCCAGGGCGAGGGCAATGGTGCTGGCGAAATCGCCGTGGCTCCGATCCCGGGTGCGTTCCAGCGGGATATCGGCGGGCGCATCGGCGGGCAACAGCCCATCCTGGCGCAACTGATCGAGCGCCTGGGCGAGAAGGGTGTACACGTGTGCTTTCAAGGGAAAACCTCTCGGTGGGATCCGCTGATCAACTGATCATGCCGAGCTTGAAGTGATAGGTGATGAATTTCTTGAACTCGTTCACTACCTTGAACGAGTCGCGCAACAATTCGCGCTTCAGCTTGTTGAGCGACTTGGGGTTCAGATAGTTGTCCTGCGGCAGTCCTTGCAGGGCCTTTTCCAGGCCGGCCTCGGCCCGCAGCGTGGACAGATAGGTGAACGCCTCGATCAGTTCCTGGCCAAAAGAGGGCTGGAACAGGTTGCGCTGGCTGAGCGCGAGAATGCGGTCCACCGTGTTGCTTTGCGGCAGCCGATACTCCAGGGCCAGGCTGCGCACGCCGTGGACGATGGGAAATATACCGCCTTTTTTCAGATCCAGTTCGTTGCGGCTCTTTTCCAGCACGAAATTGGTGAAGAAGCCCAGCGGCGTTTCAAACGCCACGGTAGCCTTGGCGAACTGGCTATAAAAGGCGCGGTGGTCACCGAGCAGCCGGTGCATGTGATCTTTGACATGGCGGAGCAGATTGTCATCGCCCGCCACTGCCGCCGCGTCGCAGAAGATAGCGAATTGCAGGAAGGATTCGGGTGTGGGGTGGACGATCCACTGGAACAATTCATCTTTAAACGCGGCAACTGATTTGGTCCAGTAGGGATTCGACACCATGATGTTGCCGGGACAGCGCGGATAGCCAAAATCGAGCAGGCATTCGGTGAATTCCTGGGTCACCCGTTCCAGATCGGGATAGGAGAAGCCATCGCGCAGGATCAGGGCGTTATCCTGGTCGGTTTTGAGCACCTGTTCCTCGCGGCCCTCGCTGCCCAGCACCAGCAGGCAGGCGTTGGCCAGCAGTTCTGGCGGCGCGAGCAGATCGAACAGCTTGCGCAGCATCTTTCTGTTCAGTTCCGACACCAGTTGCATGATGTAGCGGATCTTGACGCCCTGATGGTGCAAATCGCCGATGACGTTGACCAGGTCGCGGCTGGCCCACTTCAGATCACCTCTGGAAACGGCGCGATCAATTTGCAGGGCGATCAGGTGCGAGTGATTGGAGAGGTAGCTGAGGAGGTCAATCTGTTCGAGGATGCCCTGAATGGTTGGGCCATCACGGATCACCAACCGGTTGATATTGTGGTGGGTCATGCGCAACAGGGCGTTGAACAGGAAATCATCCGGCGCCATGCCAATCAGTTCATAGGTGGCGAGCGGGCCGACCGGCGCATCTACCGACTGGCGCTGGATGATAGCGGCCTCGCGCAGATCGGTGGCGGTCACAATGCCGATTTCGTCGTCGTACTGGACCAATACCGAGTTGGTTTTGTGTTCCTTCATCGCCAGCGCGGCCTGGTGAATCGAAGCGTCGGCGGCGACAAATACCGGCGGATGAATATAGGCGTCCCGAATCTTGGCGACTGTGAAGGCGGTCACTTCACGAGCCTGCTCCGCGCCGTGCAACGCTTCCAGGCGCTGGGAAATCTTCTGCGGATAGGCGCTGGCCAGCGCCGGCTGGGTTTGGACCGCTTGCAGGAACAACTCGCGGGACAGGCGGTAGCAGCGGGTCGGTTCGCTGGCGATGAACGTGCGCCGGCTGATCCCTTCCAGGAGCGCCGATGCGTCGAACACATCCTCGCTGGTGTAAGGTGCGACCACGCAAAACAGCGATGAATGGTTGCCGCGCTTGAGCGCATCGAGGGCGCCCTCGTTCAGGCGTGACGACAGCGTTTGCTCGCTATCCACTTCCCAGACCGCACCGTCAATAACCAGATACAACCAGGCCGGGGTCTCACCCGCTTTCAGAACCACTTCACCGGTTTGGTAGTGGCCAACCGTCAGCGCCCCGGCCAGCCGCTCCAGTTCCGGTTCGGGCAACTGGCTGAACGGATGCAGATGCGCCAGGAAGGTTTTTTGATCCACTTGATCCCGTTGATCCAGAGTCGTCACGGCTGTTCCGTCCGGTTGCGCCCAAAGAAAACCCCTGCGCGGCGGATGTCGCGTAGGGGTATGTTAGCAGGATTTAACCGGTCCGGGAGAAGTAGGGACACGGCGGCGCCGTGTCCCTACAGAGGTCGGACCTGGTAAGTCTCTTATGGAAACCGCCTAGTGGCTGGCCGCGCCCTCGGCGCCGATGCCGGTCTGACAGCGCACGTCCTGCGCTTCGAAGGCGGCGCGTTCCTGCTTGGCGTTCTCGCTGTTGTCCAGGATCGAGCCGAGCCAGATGCCGATGAAGGCAATGGCCATCGAGAACAGCGCCGGGTTCTTGAACGGGAAGATAGCGTCACCCAGCTTGAGCACATCGGTCCACACCGTCGGACCCAGGATCACGAACAAGGTGGAACTGACCAGGCCCAGCCAGCCGCCCAGCAGCGCACCCCGGGTGGTCATCTTCGACCAGAACACCGACACGATCAGGATCGGGAAGTTGGCGCTGGCCGCCACCGCGAAGGTCAGGCCGACCATGTAGGCGACGTTCTGCTGTTCGAAGGCGATGCCCAGCAGGATGGCGATCACGCCCAGCACCAGGGTGGCCATCTTGGAGACCCGCACTTCCTGCTGCTCGTCCACGTTGCCGTGCGCCCACACGTTGGCGTACAGGTCGTGCGAGATGGCTGAAGCGCCGGCCAGAGTCAGACCGGAGACCACCGCCAGGATGGTGGCGAAGGCGACCGCCGAGATGAAGCCGAGCAGCAGATTGCCGCCTACCGCCGACGCTAATTGCACCGCCGCCATGTTCTGGCCACCCTTGAGTTCCAGCACGCCCTTGGCGTTGGTCACCATGTAGCCGGAATCCGGTGCCATCAACAGCACGATGGCGCCGAAGCCGATCAGGAAGGTCAGGATGTAGAAGTAGCCGATGAAGCCGGTGGCGTAGAACACGGATTTACGGGCTTCGGTGGCGTTGGGCACGGTGAAGAACCGCATCAGGATGTGCGGCAGGCCGGCGGTGCCGAACATCAGCGCCAGGCCCAGCGAAATGGCCTCGATGGGACTGGTGACCAGAGCGCCAGGCCGCATGAGGGCGTCTTTCTTGGCATGGATCTCGGTGGCCTTGCGGAACAGCGCCTCCGGACTCCAGGAGCCTTCGGTCACGACATGCAACGCGCCGAAGGCGATGATGGTGGCGCCGCCCAGCAGCAGGCAGGCCTTGATGATCTGCACCCAGGTGGTGGCCAGCATGCCGCCGAAGGTGACGTACAGGATGATCAGGATGCCGACGATGGTCACCGCGTAGACGTAATCCAGGCCAAACAGCACCTGGATCAGCTTGCCGGCGCCGACCATCTGGCCGATCAGGTACAGAACCACCACCACCAGCGAGCCGGTGGCGGCCAGGCTGCGCATCGGCACCCGCTGGAAGCGGTAGGACACCACGTCGGCGTAGGTGTACTTGCCGAGGTTGCGGAGCTGCTCGGCGATCAGGAACATGATGAACGGCCAGCCGACCAGCCAGCCCACCGAGTAGATCAGGCCGTCGTAGCCGTTGATGAACACCAGGCCGGAGATTCCCAGGAACGACGCGGCGGACATGTAGTCGCCGGCGATGGCGAGGCCGTTCTGGAAACCGGTGATGCCGCCGCCGGCGGCGTAGAAGTCCTTGGCGGTCTTGGTGCGCTGCGCTGCCCAGTAGGTGATGCCCAGGGTGGCGGCGACAAAGGCCAGGAACATGACGATGGCGGGGATGTTGACCGCCTGCTTCTTGACTTCGCCGACATCGCCGGCGGCCAGCGCCGCGCCGGCGACGAGGCTCAGGGCGAGCGCTACGAAGGCGTTTTGCCAGAGTCTCATAGCACCTCCTCCTTGATTTCGTTGGTCAGCCGGTCGAATTCGGAGTTGGCGCGGAAGACGTAGATGCCGGTCAGCACGAAGGCGCTGATGATGACGCCGAGGCCGATCGGAATGCCGACGGTGGTGATGGAGCCTTCCCACAGGGGCTGGGAGAGGAACTCCTTATTGAAGGCGATGATCAGGATAAAACCGTAGTAGATCACCAGCATGACGATGGCCAGGATGACGGCAAACGTCCGGCGTTTCGAGACCAGCTCGTGGTACTTCGGATTGCTTTTTATGGCGTGCACCAAGTCTTGTTGCATCGTTATTTCCCATGGGTGGCAGGTGAATCGCGGGGTAATCGCAAGTTGATCCGGTCGGAACAAGCGGGGCGGTGCGAGCCTCTTGTCCGGGAGGATCAACTCCCGATCCATCCTTCAGTGGTTATGCCGCGGAAAAAACCCCCGCTAGCATCCAAAATTCTAGCCACATCCAACGTCAAGTAAAGGTCTAGGCGTTTTGTTATTTTTTGAATTCTTTGAAATTGCTGGAAAACGGTGGGTGGAAATGGCCGCCGTCTGGCGGGCAGTAAGTTATAAGATTATGATTTTAAAAAACTAAAACTACCATGACCCGGTCTGGGGCGGGATCCCATCGGCGCGCAGGCCGGCTTTGGCGGTTTCATTCAGATCAGTGGGGGGAAGGTCGTTCAGCGTCAGCCAGCCACACCCGCTCGAAGGGCCGGCCGTCGGGAGCGCGGTAAATGCTGAAATCGCGGCGGTCGGTGGTCAGCACCCGGTGGGTTTTTTCCTGTCCCGCCAGCCAGATCAGGCAGGCGTCAGCGAAATCAATGCGCTGGTCGGCGTAGCGCCGCAGCAAAGCCGCGATTTCCGGGAGATACAGGGGTTCGATCTGCCGGAGAATCACACCGCCCTGATGAACCCAGTCCAGAAACCGGGCGCCATCCGTTGGCTGGAAGAAAAAGCAGGTTTCGGTAATTACCGGGTAGACGGTCACTAACCGTGGCCGCTCGCGCTTCAAGCGTCCGGCCAGCAGCGCCTTGGCGCTGGCCGCATAAGGGTCGCCTCGCCGGAACAGCGCCACCAGGAAACCGGTGTCAACCAGGATAGTATTTGGCATGAAGGCGTTCCCAGATTTCCCGTTTGAGTGGATCTTCGGGCGGTTCGGAGGGACTGAGCTGGTCAAACAAATCCTTGCCCAGTTCATAGGGATCAGGCAGGGGCTCGAACCGCTCCAGCCATGCTGCCAGGCTTTGTTTGACGGCTTCGCTTTTGCTGCATCCGAGCTGGCGACAGGCTTCGGCCAAACGGCGCTCGGTAGTTTCATCCAGACGCACAGTCAACATGAGGGCAACCCTCCAGAACAAGGTATGACGGTATTACAGCAGCCCCCCGCCGACCCTGCAAGAGAATTTCAGTACAGTTCCATCGGGTCCACATCCAGCGACCAGCGCACTTGACGATCTTTGCGTTCTGCCCATAGCAATCCCGTCCAGCGGTCGAGAAAGCGATGCAACGGTTGACGCTGCGCAGCTTGAACCAGCAGATGCGCCCGATAGCGGCCCGCGCGGCGTTCCATGGGCGCGGGGACCGGCCCCAGCAGTTCCAGACCATCAGCGATGGGTTCGGCCAGCGCCCGCGCGGCGTTGAGGAATGCGAGGGCGCGTTCCGGGTCAACGGCTTCGGCCCGCAGCAACGCCTGATGAGCGAACGGAGGCAACAGCGCCTCTTGTCGTTCCGCCAGCGCCGCCGCCGCGAAGGCCGGGTAACCTTCCGAAACCAGCACCCGCAACAGCGGATGATCGGGATGGTGAGTCTGGATAATGACGATGCCCGGCTTTTCGGCCCGCCCCGCCCGTCCGGCGACTTGCAGGATCAGTTGCGCCATCCGTTCGCTGGACCGGAAATCCACCCCGTACAACCCCTGATCGGCATCCACGATGCCGACCAGGGTCACGTCGGGGAAATGATGGCCCTTGGCCAGCATCTGAGTACCGATCAGGATCCGCCGGTCGCCGTTGTGGATGTCGGCCAGCAGGCTTTCCAGACTGCCCCGGCGGCGGGTGCTGTCGCGGTCGAGACGGGCGATGCCGATGCCGGGAAAGAGCGGCCGCAGCGCGGTTTCAAGCCGCTCGGTGCCGTGACCCACCGCCCGCAAATCCACGCTACCGCAGAGCGGGCACACCGTATCCACCGACCGGTTGTCGCCGCAATGGTGGCAGGTCAGGCGGCGCTGGCGCAGATGCAGGGTCATGCGGGCGTCGCAGTGCCGGCACTGACTCAGCCAGCCGCATTCATGGCAAAGCAGGATCGGGGCGAAGCCGCGCCGGTTGAGGAACAGCAACACCTGCTCGTTGCGGTCCAGGTGCGCCCGCATCCGTTCCAGCAGCGGTCGCGATAGCCCCTCGGTCATCGGCTGGCGGCGCACGTCCAGAATCAGGATCGGCGCTTCGGTTCCCCCGCCCACCCGCTCCGGCAAGGGCAACAGATGATAGCGGCCCGTGCGAGCGTTCTGGATGCTTTCCAGCGCCGGCGTGGCCGAACCCAGCACCACCGGGATGCCGAGTTGCCGACCGCGCATGATGGCCAGATCGCGAGCGTGGTAGCGAAAGCCGTCCTGCTGTTTGTAGGACAGATCGTGCTCCTCGTCCACGATCAGCAGACCCGGCGCGCGCAGCGGGGCAAATACCGCCGAGCGGGTGCCGACCACGGCCTTCGCGGTTCCGTCACGAGCCAGCAGCCAGGCGTTCAGCCGTTCCCGGTCGCTCAGACCCGAATGCAAGACCGCCAGGGGACCTGGCAACCGTTCCCGGAAGCGGGCGAGCAGTTGCGGCGTCAGGCCGATTTCCGGCGTCAGCGCCAGCGCCTGCCGGCCCTGCGCCAGCACCGCTTCGATCAGGCGCAGATAAACCTCGGTCTTGCCGCTGCCGGTGACGCCTTCCAGCAGGAAAACCTGGAACTGGTCCAGTTGCGCGCTGACCGTCGCCACCGCGTCGGCCTGGGCCACGCTCAGCGCCAGCGGGGCGATGGGAACGGCGAGCGCGGTTTCAGGTAGCGGCGGCGCATCTGCGGCGCTGGATTCCACCCAACCTCTGGCGCGTAATGCGCGCAGCGTAGCGACACAGTCACGGACCACGGGCCGCAGGGTTTCAGCATCGAGGCCGGCGGGACACTGGGCCAGATGATCGAGCAAGCGGCGCTGGGCGGGGGCGCGTCGCAGGGCGACCGATTCCGCCAAGGCGGTTCGACCGGCGGCGGTAATGCGCCACAGCGGCGGCGGCTGAGGAACCGCCGCCGGTTCGCCCTGGCGCAACAGCACGGGCAGGGCGGCGGCGAAGGCGTCGCCGGGCGGATGGTGGTAGTAGCGGTGCGCCCACTGAAGCAGCGCCAGTACGTCGGCGGGCAACAGTGGTTCGTGATCCAGCACCGCCAGCGCCGGCCGCAACAGCGCCGGGTCCAGGGTGCTGTCGGCCCCCAGTTCGACCAGAAACCCGACGGTTTGCCGCCGGCCGAATGGCACGCGCACCCGCACGCCGGGACGCAAAGCCGCCAGATCGCTATTCAGCGGCGGCAGATAATCAAACGTCTGATAAAGCGGGGATGGAACGGCGATTCGCAGAATCGGGCCGGTCACGGCGGATGACCGTCAGGCGCCGAGCAGACCGGCGCGCAAGCCTTCCAGGACGAACTGCACGGCCAGCGCCGCCAGAATGACCCCCAGCAGGCGGTCAATGACATTGGCGCCGGTTTCGCCCAGCAGCTTGAGCAGTTGCGGGGCCAGCAACAGGCACAGCAGGGTCAACAGCAGCACCGCCAGCAATACGCCCAGCAGACCGAGAAACAGCAACGGCTGTTCCTGGGGGCGCAGGCCGCTGGTGGTCAACAGGATGGTGGTTAAAGTGCCGGGACCAGCCAGCAAGGGAAACGCCAGCGGGAATACCGAAATATCGTCCTTGTATTGGGCTTCTTCCTGCTCCCGCACCGTGGCCGAGCGCAGGCCGGACGGACGGGCGAACACCATGTCAATGGCCAGCAGGAACAGCAGGGCGCCGCCGCTGACCCGGAACGCCGCCAGGCTGATGCCCAGGAAGCGCAGCAAGATATCGCCGGTGAACAGGAAGAACAGCATGATCAGGGTGGCGATGAAAACGCTCTTGAACGCCATGCGCCGGCGATAGCGGGCGTTGCCGCCCCGGGTCAGCGCCGCGAACATCGGCGCGACGCCAATCGGATCGATCACGACCAAAAAGGTCACAAAGATAGTAACAAGTTGATCCAGCATGAGGATTAACACTCCCCTCTCCCGCCAGCGGGAGAGGGGTGGGGTGGTGATGGAAGCGCTTAGGCGATTTCCATAAAAGACCTTAGAGACTGTCGAAAAACTAACTTGTTGATTGTAGGAGCGGCCTTGGCCGCGATTGCTGGCCCTC
>CALMNY010000277.1 GCA_937872125.1 uncultured Candidatus Competibacteraceae bacterium
GAAGCCAGCGAGGGCACCATCCGCGGCAATGTGGACTCGCTGGTCAAGCTCATCGTCGCGCTGGAGGCCGCCGGAGTGGCGCTGATTAACGAAGGGGCCGCCAGCGAAGGCGGCGGACGCGGCGTCCGCCTGAAACGCTGAAGGAAAATAATTTTTCGTAGCCACTTCCTAGCTCATTGAAATTGATCAATAAAACTGTGTTGGAGCATCTCTAATCAACAGGTGGTTTTTATCCACTTTCCCAGTCCACCCTTTTGAGAGACCGCCGCATGAGTCAGAACGCCTTTCAGGACTACTACCCGGATGAACTCAGTCATTGCTATGGCTGTGGCCGGCTTAACGACCAGGGTCTGCAACTCAAAAGCCGGTGGGATGGCGAAGAATCGGTCGCCATTTTTCACCCCCGCCCCTATCACATCGCGATTCCTGGCTATGTCTACGGCGGTTTGCTGGCTTCGCTGATTGATTGCCACGGCACGGGCACTGCCGCCGCCGCGGCCTATCGTGAAGCGGGCCGGCCGATGGGGAGTGAGCCGCCCTTTCGTTTTGTGACCGCGTCACTGCAAGTGGATTACCTGCGCCCGACGCCGATGGGCGTACCGCTCGAAATTCGTGGCCGGATCCAGGAAGTCAAGGGCCGCAAGGTGGTGGTGAGCGCCACAGTGACGGCCGATGGCGCGGTGTGTGCGCGGGGCCAGGTCGTGGCGGTTCAGATGCCTGAACACATGATGCCCAGGGCTTGACGGTTGAAAATGACGGAACGCGGGGAGACCCATCTACCCGCGCTCAGTCCTGGCTCCACACCCAGGGGCCATCCAACAACGTCTCTCAGAAGCTGTTTAAAAACTAACTTATTGATTTAGGAGCGGCCTTGGCCGCGATATGAGGGTCAGCAATCGCGGCCAAGGCCGCTCCTACATATAACCCATTGATTTAATAATATTCAGTTTTTTGACAGCCTCTCAGGCTATTGCTGTTCGGGTGAGTCTGGAGTGGGCAATGCAGGAGGGTCCATGCGCCCCGGCTGTATTTCATCGCGCCACGGGTTCCAGGCGGGCGATCACTCCATCGTCAGAGTCCGTCAGCAGGTAGAGATACCCATCGGGTCCGGCGCGCACGTCGCGGATGCGGCCCAATTCACCCTGAAGCAGACGTTCTTCCCGCACCTGTTTCTCGCCGTCGAAGCGCAACCGCACCAGCATCTGACCGCGCAGAGCGCCCGCGAACAGGTCGCCACGCCAGCGCGGGAACCGGTCGCCCTGGTAAAAGGCCAGGCCGGATGGTGCAATGGACGGAACCCAGAGGTGCAGCGGCTGTTCCATGCCGGCTTTTTGGGTCCCCTCCCCGATCTTGGTTCCGATCACGTACTCGACCCCGTAGGTGATGACCGGCCAGCCATAGTTGCGACCGGCGCGGATCACGTTGACCTCATCGCCGCCCTGGGGGCCGTGCTCGTGCGTCCAAAGTTCGCCGGTGATTGGATGCAGCGCCGCGCCCTGCACGTTGCGATTACCGAGTGAGTAAATCTCTGGTCGGACGCCGGCCTGGTTCACGAACGGATTGTCGGTCGGAATCTGGCCGTCAGCGGTCAGCCGCACGATTTTTCCCGCCAGATCGTCCAGTTTTTGCGCCCGCGCCATTTCGCCCCGGTCGCCCAGCGTGATGTAAAGATGATCCTGCCGGTCGAACACCAGCCGCGAGCCGAAATGTCGCCCACCGCTGGACTTGGGTTGCTGGCGGAACAGCACCTTCACGTCTTCCAGGCGGTGATCCACCAACCGGCCGCGCGCCGCCTCGGTGCCGACGCCACCCTCGCCCCGCGCCGCGTAGGACAGGTACACCAGACCGTTTTCGGCGAACCGGGGATGCAGCGCCACATCCAGCAGACCGCCCTGTCCTCGAGCGGCGATGGGCGGCAGGCCTTCGACCGGTCGAGGGTCGAGGGTCCCATCGGCAGCGACCAGGCGTAGCCGGCCCGGCCGCTCAGTCACCAGCAAGCGGCCATCGGGCAGGAACGCCAGTCCCCATGGATGTTCAAGTCCACGGGTCAGGACCACCACGCGAAAATCATGCTCCTCGCTGGTGATCACCGGTTCAGCGGCGCGGGCCGGCGCGGTCAGGCCAGCCAGCAAAGCCAGGACTAACAAGAAAGAAATACGGTTCAGTGTCATCGCTTTAATCCAAGTCTGCTGGGTTTAATCTGCGCCCGCCAATTATGGTGGGCGAATCCCTCGTTCGGCGAGATTGCGCTGGCCGGACAAAAGGAAAGCATCTGCCTCAGAAGCTGTCCAAAAACCGAATATTAATAAATCAATGGCTTATGTGTGGGAGCGGCCTTGGCCGCGATTACTGGCCTTCATATCGCGAGCAAGCTCGCTCCTACAATCAACAAGTTAGTTTTTAGACAGCTTCTCAGAAACTTTCTAAAAACCGAGTAGTTTTAAATCAAAAAGTTATCTGTAGGAGCGAGTTTACTCGCGATATTCCGTTGACCATCGCGGCTAAAGCCGCTCCTACAATCAATCAGTTAGTTTTTAGACAGTCCCTGAGGGTAGCGGCGTCAGTCGTGGCCGGCGTCGTGCAGTTGCGCCCGCCAGGCGCGGGCATAGCCGCCATCGGCAGCGAGCAACTCGGCATGGCTGCCAGCCTCGATGATCTGGCCGCGATCCATGACCAGAATCCGGTCAGCGTGCATGGCGGTGGTGAAGCGGTGGGTGATGATCAGGGTGGTATGACCTGCGGTCTGTTGGCGGAAGCGGTGCAGCCAGTCGTGTTCCGCCCAGGCGTCCATGGCGCTGGTCGGTTCGTCGAGGATGAGTAGCGGGGCGTTGCGCAGAAAGGCCCGTGCCAGCGCCACCCGCTGCCATTCGCCAACGCTCAGTTCCGCGCCGCCGAACCAGCGGCCCAGAATGGTGGCGTAGCCGGCGGGCAGGCGCTCGATAGCGGCGGCGGCCCCGGCGGCGGCAGCGGCGGCGATAATCCGCTCCGCGCCCGGCGCGGCGGCCCAGTCGCCAAACGCGATGTTGTCCGCCGCCGTGGCCTGATAGTGGGTCGGCTCCTGAAACAGCACGGTGATCCGCCGCCGCCATTCCTCCGGGTCGAAGGCGCGCAAATCCACCTCATCGGCCAGGATGGCGCCGTGCTGGGGGTCGTAAAAGCGGCACAGCAGCTTGATCAGGGTGCTTTTACCGGCGCCGTTGGCGCCGACCAGGGCGGTAAGCTGGCCCGCGGGCAGGGTCAGCGAAAAATCATCCAGCGCCGGGCGCTCGCTGCCGGGGTAGGTAAACCGGACCCGGTCGAAGCGGATGCCGCGCTGCAGGCGCTCCGGCGCCGGTTGCGGCTGGGGCGGGGGGACCAGATGCGGGCGCAACGCCAGAAACTGGAACAGGTTGTCGAGAAACAGCAGGCTGCGGTACAGGCCGCCGGCGTTGTCCAGCAACACCCGCAACAGGCGCTGGCCCTGATGGAACGCCTGATAGCACAGCACCACGTCGCCGAGGGTGGCGCGTTGCCGCACGACTTGCCCGATCATCCAGGCCATGCCGCCCAGCCCGCCCAGCCAGGCGAGGCCGCCCGCCGCCAGCTCTGCCCGTAACTCCTGGGTGTCCAGGGCCTGCCGACCGCGCCGCAGCCGCGCCCGCCCGTCCTGAAACTGGCGGCGGTAGTGAGCGGCCAGATCGAACAGCCGCAGTTCGGCGGCGGCTTCACGCTGGGTCAGCATCCAGTCGTAGTAGCGCGCCCAGCGTTCGTGGACGGTATGGTTCAGCCGCCACTGATATTCCCGCCAGGTATGCCGCCCGACTACCCACAGCCCCGGCAGGGCGCTGCCCAGCAGCAGCAGCGGCAGCCAGCCGGCGTAATGGACGGCCAGCAGCACCGCCAGCGCCAGCAGGGTCAGGCCGTTTTGCAACAACCCGCCGAGGTGTTCCAGCAGCGCCAGCGGCTGGTTGATGGCGTCCACCCGCGCCTGGTGCAGCAGGTCGTAATATTCGGGCTGTTCGTAATAAGTCAGATCGAGGCGGGTGGCCTGGTCGTGGATGAGGGCGTGGAGGTGGTCCTGCACCCGTTCGGTTTGCGCGGCGCGGGTCCAGCGAATCAGGCTGGTCAGGGCCTGGCCGAGCAGCCACAGCAGGGCGATGAGTAGCAGGAGCGGCCAGAGGCCGGTCAGGGACGACGGGGGAGTGGGAGCGGCCATCAGAGCGGCGAGGCGATCCACGGTCAGGCGGAGCAGGCTGATCAGGGCGATGGGCAGCAGGCCTTGTATCAACAGCAGACCGCTCCACGCGCTGGTCCAGCCCGGTGCGGCGCGCCAGACCAGCCCGAGGCCGCGCCCCAGCAGGGGCAGGCGCTGGCGCAGATCGCGCAGGACGGCGGCGGGCGTGCGCGGGGGAACGGACGGTTTGCCGGGGGTCACGGCTTCAGTCGTGGGCGGCGAAGGTGGACAGAACGGTGAAGCGGCGCTGGCCGTCGCCACCGGTGATGGGGTGTTCGCCGCAGCGAACCCAGGCGTGGGCGGTCAGGTCCTGGGGCGGCTCGGCGCTTTTGGCGACGCCCAGGTAGAGGGTGCTGGGAATTCGGCGGCGGCGCAGCAGGGCGGTGGCGGCGAGGGCTTGGGTCAGGCAGCGGCTGCGCCAGGGCGTGCGGGAAGCGACGGCGGCCACGGCCCAGCCGATCCGGCGCGCGTGTGCGGCCTGGGTGAGGGTGGGCACGGTTTGGGCCTGGGTGCGCGCTGGCCCCAGCAGGGGCGTCAGTCGGCGAAAGGGGATGAGCAAAAGGGCGGCGCGGGCGGCGGCCAGGGCCAGCAGGGCTTCGAGCAGCAGGCCCCGGTCGCGCCAGGCACAGGCGTGCAGCTTGGCAAGGAGGGGCGGGCGGGGGGTGGGCGTCATCACAGTAGTGGTTACCAGACCCGGGGTTGAAACCGGGCGTCGTTGAGGATGACCACGCTC
>CALMNY010000278.1 GCA_937872125.1 uncultured Candidatus Competibacteraceae bacterium
CGCCGGGTGTTTTGGGCCAGCGTGGCCGTGGTGCTGCTGGCGCCGATGCTGGTCGCCACCGAGTTTGAGCCTTGGGTGCTGGTCGAGCCGCACAACCTGAAAGTCACGCTGCGGTTCCTCGACAGTTTCATCGTGCCGAAGGTTGAACCCGAATTCCTGGGGATGGTGGTCCGCGAGGCCTGGCGCACGGTCGCTATCGCCACGGCGGGCGTCACGCTGGCGCTGGCGCTGGCGATTCCGCTAACGCTCGCGTCTACGGCCGCTTTATCCGTCTCCGCGCTGTCCGGCCGCATGCACGCCCTGCCGTTCCTGCTGCGGCAGGCGGTGCGCGGGCTGCTGATCGTGCTGCGCAGCGTGCCGGAACTGGTATGGGCGCTGGTGTTCGTGCGCGTGGTCGGGCTGGGACCCACCGCCGGCGTGCTGGCCATCGCGCTGACCTACAGCGGCATGTTGGGCAAGGTCTACGGCGAGATTCTGGAAAGCGGGGAAACGCACGCCACCACTACACTGCTACGCAACGGCTCCGGGCGGCTGCAAGCGTTCCTCTACGGCCTGTTGCCGACCAACGCGCCCGAGCTGACCAGCTACACCGTGTACCGCTGGGAATGCGCGATCCGCTCCTCGGCGGTGCTGGGCTTCGTCGGCGCTGGCGGCCTGGGCCAGCAGATGGATGTTTCGATGAAGATGTTCGCTGGCGCGGAAGTCAGCACCATGCTGCTGGCCTTCATGCTGCTCGTCTGGCTGGCGGATCTGGTCAGTTCGACCCTGCGCGAGGCGCTTGGATGAACGCCGCGCCGCCCCCGCCGGACGATACCGCCCATCCGCCGCTCAAGACGCCCCCGCCGATCTTCAACGCCCGCTGCATGGCGTGCTGGCTGATGGCGTCCGTGCTGGTGCTGATCGTGGCCAGCTTCATCTCGCTCGATTTGAAGTGGGCGCAGGTCTTCTCGCTGGAATCCATGCGCCGGATGGGGCGGTTCGTCGGCGAACTGCTGGCCCCGGCCACCGACATGAAGTTTCTGGTCAGGCTGGTCGTGGCCAGCGCCGAAACCCTGGCGATGTCGGCGCTCGGCACAGTGCTGGCCGCGATCTTCGGGCTGCTGCTGGCGCTGCCGGCCAGCCGCACCCACGCCGATGATCGCGCGCTGGCGCGTCAGCCGACGCGACTGGTACTCAACGCCCTGCGCTCGGTCCCGGAACTGGTGTGGGCCGCCCTGCTGCTGATTTCCGCCGGGCTGGGGCCGTTCGCCGGCACGGTGGCTTTGGCGGTGCACACCACCGGCGTGCTGGGGCGGTTGTTCGCCGAGGCCATCGAGAACGCGCTGCCCGGACCCGCGTTCGCGCTGCGCGTGCAGGGCGTGGCCAAAGGCCGCGTGTTCCTGTACGCCACCCTGCCGCAGATCGTGCCGCAGTTGTTGTCCTATACGCTGTACCGCTGGGAGAACAACATCCGCGCCGCGGCGGTGCTGGGCGTGGTCGGCGCCGGGGGCCTCGGCCAGATGCTGGCTTTCCATCTGGGACTGTTCCAGATGAGCGAGACCAGTTCGATCCTGATCGCCATGATTCTGCTGGTGACGATGGTGGATTTCGGTTCCTATCTGCTGCGGCGCGCGCTGATGGGCTGAGCTGGCGCTGAGCGGCTGGCCGGGATCAGAACTCCATCCGTTTGCGCTAACCTTGTGCATTAGGTGGACTGAAACAGGAGGTAGCGATGGGGATGTGGAGTCTGGAGCAAACCGACCGGGGGTATCGGTTCGCAGTGCTGCGGTTCGGCCAGAGAGTGGGAACTCTCCAATGAGCCGCGCGATTTATCATACCCTGCTCGCCAATCTGGAAACGGTCATGATCGGCCAGCGGCGGGCGATTCGCTGGCTGCTGGCCGCGTTCACGGCAGGCGGCCACGTTCTGCTGGAAGATCTGCCCGGCACCGGCAAAACCACGCTGGCCAAGGCCTTCGCCGGTTCCCTGACGTTGCAGTTCCAGCGCATCCAGTTCACGCCCGACCTGTTGCCGTCGGATTTGCTGGGTGTGTCCATCTTCGACCCGCAGCAGCAGCAATTTCGTCTGCACCGGGGTCCGGTGTTCACCGAGGTGCTGCTGGCCGACGAGATCAACCGCGCCTCGCCGCGCACCCAGGCGGCGCTGCTGGAGGCGATGGGCGAGCGGCAAGTCAGCCTGGACGGCCAGCGCCATCTACTGGGCGAATGGTTTTTCGTCATCGCCACTCAGAATCCCATCGAATTTCACGGCGCCTACCCGTTGCCGGAAGCGCAGATGGACCGGTTCGCGCTGCGCTTCGCCCTGGGCTATCCCGACCTGGCGGGGGAACTGGCCGTGCTGGCCGCCCAGCGTGAGCGTCATCCTCTGGACACCCTCGCGCCCTGCGTTGACCGCGCCGCCCTGGAAACATTGCGGCAGTCCGCCGCCGCCATTCGGATCAGCGATGAAGTGAGCCGCTATCTGGTGGAACTGACCGCCGCCACCCGCACTGCGCCGGGCGTGGCCATGGGCGCCAGCCCCCGCGCCTCGCTGGCATGGATGAAAACCGTGCGGGCGCTGGCGCTGTTCGACGGGCTGGATTTTGTCACCCCGGATCACGTTCAGGAACTGGCGACAGCGGTGTTGGCGCACCGGCTCAAGCTCGACCCCCAGGCCCGGTTCAGCGGCCTGACCGCCGAGGCGGTGGTCGGCGACGTGGTGCGGCGGGTAGCAGCGCCGGTGTAGCGCGATGCGCCCGTTGCTGCGCCTCTATCGCGGAGTCCACCGCCTCAGCCACGGCGTGCAGAGCCGGTTGACGCCGCTCGGAGGCTGGTTGCTGGGCGGTTGGGTGGCGGCGGGCGCGTTCGGGATCAACACCCGGGTCGGCATGACCTACCAACTATTCGTCCTGCTGACAGTCGCGTTCGCCATTGCCTTGCTCGCCAGCCGCTTTGGCGGCTTGCCCGTAACCGCCCGCCGTGCGCTGCCCCGCTTTGCCACCGTCGGCCAACCGTTGAGCTATCGCCTGCGCCTGCACAATCGCGGGGCCAGAGCACAACGCGATCTGACCGTTTTTGATGAATTGCGCGAATTTCCACCCGTCCCTGTTCCATCCCAACGGTTCCCAACCTACCGCCAGTGGCGTCGGCAGATCACTCAGGCGCGGGGGGCGAATGGCGCGTCGCAACCCTTGCCGGTTCTGCCACCGGGCGCCGTGACCGAGGCGGAACTGACCCTGACCCCTCTGCGCCGGGGCTGGCTGGAATTCGCCGCGCTCAATGTTGGCCGTCCCGAACCGCTGGGTCTGCTGCAACGCCGGTTTCGCCAGCCGCTGAACGACCGTCTGCTGGTCTTGCCACGCCGTTACCCCGTGCCGCCCCTGCATTTTCACGACGGACGACGTTACCAGCGCGGCGGGGTCCATTTGGCGCAGTCGGTCGGCGAGGAAGATGAATTCATCGGTCTGCGTGAGTATCGTCCCGGCGACCCGCCGCGCCGCATCCACTGGCGCAGTTTCGCCAAGCGCGGTGAACCGATTGTCAAGGAATTTCAGGATGAATTCTTCGTCCGCTACGGCCTGTTGCTGGACAGTTGCGCTGCTGGCGTGGACGATGCCCGGTTTGAAACCGCCGTGTCCGCCGCCGCCTCCATCGCGGCGGCTGAACGCAGTCCCGAAGCCCTGCTGGACCTGCTGTTCATTGGCGACCGGGCGTACTGCTTCACCGCCGGTCGCGGCCTGGGCCAGACCGAGCAGGTGCTGGAAGTGCTGGCCTGCGTTCAGCCGCAACGGGACCAGCCATTTGCGCGGTTGCTGGCGCTCCTGGCCGGCCATGCGCCGGCATTGAGCGCCTGCGTCTGCATCCTGCTGGACTGGGATGCCGAACGGCAGCGACTGCTCGATCTGCTGCGCAGCCATGGGGTGGAAACCGTGGTGCTGGTCATCGGCCCGCCGAGCACGCCGCCGGAACCGGGTATCCGGGTCGCAACGGCGGAAACGCTGGCGGTGGAACTGGCGCGGCTGACGCCATGACCCTGACGCTGCCGCCCGGTTTGCTGGCCGCCGCCCTGCTGTTCTGGGGCTGGCGCACCGGCCTGTGGCCGCTGGCCCTGCCGCTGGCGCTGGTGCTGGAACTGGCGCCGCGCGTCCGCTGGCGCTGGGCGCTGGCGGATCGGGAACTGGCGCGGGTGATTGATTTGTCCACTCTGCTGTGGGTCGGGGCGCTGATTCTGCTGTTCACCCGCTATCTCAATCAGCCACCACTGGCGACCCATCTTTACACTCTGGCCAGTTGGTTCCCGCTGCTGCTGTTTCCCCCGCTGGCGATCCAGCGTTATTCCACCGCTGGCGCGTTCCGGGTCGGGCATCTGTTCTATTCGCTGCGCCGTTCCGGGACCGCGCTGGCGCAGCAACCGCTGCGGCTGGATGCTTCCTATTTCATCGCTGCGCTGCTGGCGGCCAGCGTCGCTGAGCAACCCTGGTTCCTGCCGGGGGCCGCGCTGTTGCTGCTCTGGGCGCTGGCGGCTATGCGCCCCCGGCGCTATCGCTGGCCCCTGACCCTGATGCTGGTCCTCGGCGCCAGCCTCGCCGCGTTTCCGTTGAGCTTTGGCCTGCACCGCCTGCAACTCGATCTGGAAGATTACTTCACCGAATGGTTCGAAGACTGGTTCATTGACGTAGACCCGTATCGCAGCCGCACCGCGCTGGGCGATCTTGGCGAACTCAAGTTGTCCGGGCGGGTGGTGCTGCGGCTCAGGCCCGCGCCGGGTGATGCGGGGCCGTGGCTGTTGCGCGACGCCAGCTATAACAGCTATTTCGACGGCGTGTGGCAGGCTAAAAACACCCGCTTTAACCGCCTCGCTCCGGCGGGCGACGGGCGCGAGTGGAGCTTGAGCGCCGTCCCGGCCAGCGCATCCCGCCGTCTGGCCATCACCCTGGAACTGCGGCGGGGAACGGGAATGCTGCCTCTGCCGCCGGGCGCCGGACGCCTGGAGCGGTTGCCGGTCGGTGAGCTGCAACTCAACACTCTGGGGGCGCTCAAGGCCAGCGACGGTCCCGGCCTGGTAGATTACCAGGTCACCAGCGCGCCGGCCGCCGAACGGGATGCGCCGCCCGCCGAACTCGATCTGGCCTTGCCGCGCCGCGAACAGGCGACCTTGCAGCGGTTGGTGGCGGAGTTGCAGTTGATTGGTGCGCCCCCCTCGGTCGTTGCCGCCAGGGTGCGAGCGTTTCTGCTCGGCCAGTTCCGCTATAGCCTGGATTTGCCTGCTCCGGCGACGGGCCTGACCGCGCTGGAAACCTTCCTGCTCCAGGCGCGGGCCGGCCACTGTGAATATTTCGCCAGCGCCGCCGTGCTGTTGCTGCGCGCCGGTGGCGTTCCCGCGCGGTACGCTACCGGCTTCTCGGTCGCGGAATACAGCCCGCTGGAACGGGCCTACGTCGCCCGCCGCCGCCATGCCCACGCCTGGGCGCTGGTCTGGCTGGACGGGCGCTGGCAGGATTTCGACGCTACGCCGCCGGACTGGACCGGTTTCGAGGAAGCGCGAGCGCCCTGGTGGCAGTTCGTCGGGGATTTCTGGACTTGGGCGAGCCACCAGTTCAGTCGCTGGCGCTGGCGTGAAGCGACGGAAGCCGAGAGCGATGATCGCTGGTTGTGGGGACTGGCGGGATTGTTGACTCTCCTGTTGTTCTGGCGCCTGCTGCGCCGCCGGCGGGTCCATCAGGCTCCGGTTCGGGACCGACCGGCGGCGACCATTCGCCCCGGCGCAGAATCGCCATTTTACGCAGTGATCGCCGCCCTGAGCGCGCAAGCCGGCGCCCGTCCGTCCGGTGAAACCCTGGAAGCATGGCTACGCCGGATTGGCGCCTGGGAGGCGCCGGGTCTGGTGGAGATGGCGCGCCGGCATCAACGCTGGCGGTTTGATCCGGCCGGGCTGCCCGAGGACGAACGACGATGGTTGGCGAAAACCGTGGCGGCGTGGCGGAGCCAACACCCGGTAGACGGCTTCGATATATTATTAAATCAATAGGTTATATGTAGGAACGCCTTGGCCGCGATATGAGGGTCAGCAATCGCGGCCAAGGCCGCTCCTACAATCAACA
>CALMNY010000279.1 GCA_937872125.1 uncultured Candidatus Competibacteraceae bacterium
GGAAAGAGTCTCTCCTGGGTTCGGTCACCCGCCTCTTCCGTAGACGATGTTTCACGTGAAACCTGGTAACCTTTCTTCCGTGTTTTCCGTGTCTTCCGTGGACCCAGATGTTTTCCGTGTCTTCCGTGGATCCCGTGCCTTCCGTGGACGATGTTTCACGTGAAACCGACTGACCCTGACCCTGCCCGCGCGGCGGAACGCGAGTAGCCCAGCCCCAATGAAATTGATCATTCTGGACCGTGACGGCGTTATCAATGAGGATTCCGACGCTTATATCAAATCCCCGGAGGAGTGGACCCCGATTCCCGGCAGTCTGGAAGCCATCGCCCGCCTTAACCACGCCGGTTATCGGGTCGTGGTCGCCACCAATCAGTCGGGGGTCGGACGAGGCCTGTTTAATCTGGAAACACTCAACCGGATTCACCGGAAAATGCACCGGATGGCGCAGGAAGCAGGCGGCTTGATTGATGCGGTGTTCTTTTGTCTGGATGTGGATGAGGCGCATCCCCACCGCAAACCCAATCCGGGTATGTTGCTGGAGATTGGCCGACGCTTGAAATGCAGCCTGCAGGGCGTGCCTGTGGTTGGCGACAGCGTGCGCGATATCCGGGCGGCGCGGGCGGCAAACGCTTGGCCGCTGCTGGTGCGCACCGGTAAGGGTGTTCGCACTGTGGAACAGGAAACGGAAAGCTGCGCCAATGTGCTGGTGTTCGAACATCTGGCGGCCGTCGCCACGTATCTGATTACCCCACCTGAATGAGTTTTCGAGTCCGCCGTATGCCCGCACCCACCGCCGCCCGCTCTTTCGACCTGACGCTTCTGCCGCGTTCACTGCTGTTTTCCATCGGCCTGTGGCTGTCGGTGGGGGTCGTAGGCTCCATGGTGATACTGAGCTTTCCCTTGCCCTTCATCCGGCGCTACCGCATCTCCAAGTACTGGACTCGCTTCAATATCTGGTGGCTGGGGATCACTTGCCGGAGTGATTATCGGGTCAGCGGAGCCGAGCATATCCCTGATTACCCGGTGATCGTCATGGCTAAACATCAGTCCACCTGGGAAACCCTGTTCCTGCATCAATACCTGCCGCCGCTGGCCTGGGTGATCAAGCGTGAATTGCTGTGGTTGCCTTTCTTTGGGTGGGCGCTGGCGTTGCTGCGGCCGATCGCCATCAACCGCCAGTCCGGCGCATCGGCGGTCAAACAGGTCATTCGGCAAGGCATTGCACACTTACGGCAGGGCCAATGGGTGCTGATTTTCCCTGAGGGCACCCGCATGGCGCCCGGTGTGCGCAAGCGGTACGGTATGGGTGGCGCGGTGTTGGCGACTCACGCTGGCTGTCCGATTCTGCCCGTCGCCCACAATGCCGGCGAATTTTGGCCGCGCGGCGTATTCCTCAAACGGCCAGGCGTCATTCACGTGGCGTTCGGTCCGTTGATCGCCAGCGCCGGTCGTTCGCCGCAGGAATTAAGCCGCCAGGTAGAGGAATGGATCGAGGGGGCGATGACGCGCCTTGGCGCAGATTCGGCGTCGTAGAGGATAGATAGAAACCACCGCCGCACTACCCTCGATCAACCGGATAATCATAACGACCGATGGCCCCGAGGAGGATGCAGCTCATGACTTTTAGCAACAGCGAACACACTGTCAAACGCTTCGATGTGGAAATTCAGCAACTGGTTAACCTGGTGCTGGACATGGGACGGGAAGTGGAACAGCAGGTGACGCGCGCCGTCACCGTATTTCGGGAAGGTGACGCAGAGACGGCCCAGGCGGTCATTGCCGGCGATGCGGCGGTCAATCGCTGGGATATGGAAATTGATCGAAGCTGCGTGCGCCTGCTCAGCCGCCGGCAGCCGATGAGCACCGACCTGCGGCTGGTGATGGCCCTGAACAAGGCGGTCAACGATTTGGAGCGGATCGGCGATGAAGCCAAGACCATCGCTGAACAAACGCTGGCGATTCATGCCCGCGACGGTCATCCACCAAGAGCAATTCCAGGAGCGGTTGACCGGTTGGCTACGATTGCCAGCCAGCGGATCCAGAACGCGCTCGACAGCCTGGGCCGGCTGGATGTGGGACAGGCCTGGACGCTGGTGCGCGCTGACGAAGCCGAGGAGGTATTTCAGGACATCCTGCGCGAGCTTGGCGCCTATGCGGTGGGCGCCGAACTGACGGCAGCGACGGTGATTGATATGGCGCTGGCGCTCAAGGCGCTCAAACGGGTCGCCGACCGCGCCCGGAATCTGGCTGAATATGTGATCTTCGTGGTCGAAGGTCAGGACGTCCGGCACACGACCTGAGTTCGCGCCATGAAATCAGCATGGGTCTTTGCCGGCGCCGCTATATGGCTTGGCGAGTTATCCCGCGCCTAATTCCCGATCCAGCTCCGCCAGCCGTTGCGGCGTGCCGATGTCCCGCCAGCCGCCGGCGTAATGCTCGCCGCTCACCTGCCCCGCCGCCATCGCCCGGCGCAGCAATGGCCCCAGCGGAAACCGGCCCGGCGCGCAACCGGCGAACAGTTCCGGCCGCAGCACGCTGATGCCGCTGAAGGTGAATCGCGGCTCACCGCTTTCCCCTGCCGCCCCATCCGTCGCCAGCGCAAAATCGCCATGGGGATGATGCGGCGGATTGCTCACCAGCACCAGATGCGCCAAGCCAGCAGGCGCGGCGGGCAACCGGGCGAAGGGATAGTCAGTCCACACATCGCCATTGACCACCACAAAGGGTTCCAGGCCCAGCAGCGGCAAAGCCTGGAAAATGCCGCCGCCGGTTTCCAGCGCCTCCGGCGGTTCCGGCGACCAGACGATGCGCACGCCCCAGTCTCGACCGTCGCTGAGCGCCGCCGGCAACTGTTCTCCCAGATGGCCGGTGTTGATGACGATCTCGCCGATGCCCGCCGCGTGCAGAGCCTTGAGGTGATGGACGATCAATGGCTGGCCAGCGACCGGCAGCAGCGGCTTGGGCGTGTGGTCGGTCAGCGGGCGCATCCGTTCGCCGCGCCCGGCGGCCAGAATCATCGCCTTCATGGCGCCGGTCGCCAGCGGTCCACGCCCCGCGTCCGCAATAGATCGCGCAATCCGGCCAGTTCGGGATAACGGTCCGCCACGTCCAGCACGTAGCCCAGCGTGCGGGGAATGTCACGCAGATAGCCCGGCTTGCCGTCGCGCAGATTCAACCGGGCGAAGATGCCGGTCGCCTTGAGATGGCGCTGCACGCCCATCAAGTCGAACCCGCGCAGAAACTCATCCGGGTCGTCCAGCCCGCTCATCCCCAGCGCCCGCAACCGCGCCCGATGCGCCAGCGCCCAGGCTTCGACCTGCGCGCGCGGCCAGGCGATATAGCAATCGCGCAGCAATGAAACCAGATCGTAAGTCACCGCCCCTACCACCGCGTCCTGAAAATCCAGCACGCCGGGATTGTCGGGATCGGTGACCATCAGGTTGCGGGAGTGGTAGTCGCGGTGGACCCAGACGCGCGGCTGTTCCAGGGCGTTATCCGCCAGCAGGGCGAAGACGTGATCCAGCGTATGGTGTTCCTCCTCGCGCAGATTCAGGCCGAGCAGCTTGCCCAGAAACCACTCGCGGAACAGCTCCATTTCCCGGTGCAGCAGCGCCGAATCGTAGGGCGGCAGCAGCGGCGAGCCGGGATCGCCGCCGATCTGCAAGCGCGCCAGCGCCTCCAAAGCGTCGCCGTACAAGCCGGGGACGCTGCGTTCATCGAGTTCGGCCAGATACTGCCGGGAACCGAGATCGGTCAGCAGCAGCAAACCCTGATCCAGATCGCCAGCCAGCACTTCGGGCGCATTCAGCCCCAACCCGCGCAGCGCCTGGGCGATAGCGACAAACGGCCGGCAATCTTCCTTGTCCGGCGGGGCATCCATGACGATGCGAGTCTGGCCATCGAACCAGACCCGGAAATAGCGGCGGAAACTGGCGTCGCTGGAAGCCGGGGCGATCCGGTCCAGCGGCGCGGGCACCACGTCATTCAGCCAGTCCCGCAACAGTTGCTCGCGTTCACTCACGAAATACACTCCATCCGGTCAAGGTCATCCCACGCGATGGCGAACGCCGCGCGCCTGGATTGCAGCAAAAATCAATCTATGCGATGTTAGGGCACTTTCATTCATGGGTAAAATCCCGTTCCGTGACGCCGTATTACCGAAGCATGCTGCTGGCGGGGACCGCGCTGACCCTGTTGCCGCTGGCCGGGGTTCGGGCGCAATCCACCGATACGCTCAACCCCTGGCTCCAGTGCGAAGCCGACGAACTGGCCGGGGACATCGTTCCAGCCACTCCAGACCTGCCGCCGCTGGATGAGTTGCCGATTCAGGCTGAAGCCGGCCGGCTCGACGCTGGTCCCACCGAATCGCGGCTCGAAGGCCAGGCCAAACTGGCCCGTGGCGACCTGCGCCTGCGGGCGGAAACGCTCACCCTGGAGCGACCGGCCCATCGCGCCCGGGCCGAGGGCGGTTTCGTCTACAGCGACCCGCGCCAGGTCCTGCGCGGCCAGCAGGCGGAGGTGGACCTGAACGCCGAAACGGGTCGGTTCAAGGAGGTGGACTACTACCTGCCGGCTCGCAATGCTCAAGGCCATGCCGAGGAAGTGCGAGTGGATCGGCGCCAGCGGAAAAGTCAGTTGGAGGATGCGACCTATTCCACCTGTCGGCGTGGCCGGGAAATCTGGGAATTGCGCGCCCGCGACATCCGTTTGGACGAAAATACCGGCCGAGGCTCGGCCCGCGACCTCATCCTCGCGTTCAAGGATACGCCGGTGTTCTACTTCCCGTATCTGTCGTTTCCGATTACTGATGAACGCCAGTCGGGCTTTCTGTTCCCGCGCCAGGGTTACGACAGCGACACCGGTCTCGATCTGCAAGCGCCGTATTACTGGAATATCGCGCCCAACCGCGATATGACCATTACCCCACGGCTGATGTCCGAACGCGGCCTGTTGCTGGGCGTGGAATACCGCTTTCTTGAACCCTGGCATCAGGGGCGGCTAAGCTTCGAGTACATCCCGGACGACCGTCGCTACGATGGCGCCCGCGGCTCGTTCAATCTGAGCGACCGGGCCGCCCCCTGGGCGAATTTCTACACTGATCTGCGCTACGAATACGTCTCCGATGACGACTACTTACGGGATTTGAGCAACACCCTCGATTTTCTGACTGACAATTACCTGGAGCGGCATCTCGACGCGCGCTATTACGGAGAGAATTGGCAGGCGCTGGCGCGAGTTCAGGGCTTTCAGATCCTGAACCCCGCCTTGTTTTCCCTCACCGGCAACCCCTACCAGCGCTTGCCACAACTGCTGTTCCATGGCGCCTGGCCACCAAGCGCCGGGGGGTTGAACTATCAACTGTATGGCGAGCTGGTGAATTTCCAGCAGTCTGACATGGTGACGGGCGCGCGGGTGGACCTGTGGCCAACCGTGGGCTGGACCTTGGAGCAACCCTGGGGCTATCTCAAACCCAGAGCCGGGTTCCGCTATACCGGCTATCAGCTCGACGACACGGCGCCGGAAGCGGACGATGCGCCCTCGCGCGCCGCGCCAGTGCTGAGCCTGGACAGCGGTCTGATCTTTGAACGCGCCCTGCAAGCCGACTGGCTTGGTGTAACCGCTGGCGCGCAAACCCTGGAGCCGCGCCTGTTCTATCTCTATGTGCCCTACCGCGATCAGGACAACATCCCGCTGTTCGATAGCGCAATGATGGATCATGATATTGACTGGCTGTTCCGCACCAACCGCTTCGTCGGCGCCGACCGGCTGGGCGACGCCAACCAGTTGACCACCGCGCTCACCACCCGCCTGATTGATGGGCCCAGCGGGCGCGAACGGCTGCGCGCCAGCATCGGTCAGATTCAGTACTTCGAGGACCGCCGGGTGAACCTGTATCCGGACAATTTGCCCCAGACTGCGGCCAATTCCGGCCTGATCGCGCAGGGCCAGATCAATCTGTCATCGCGCTGGGCGGTGCAGGGCGGCGTACAACTGGAACCCGACAGCAGCGATCTGCTGCGCACTGCCTTCGATCTGCGCTACTACGTCAATCCCCGCCAACTGGTCAATGTGTCCTACCTGCTGGACCGCGATCAGCCCGGCCTCGACCTGGACGATCAGATTCACTCGGTGGATGTCGCCTTTTTCTGGCCGCTCGGCGCACAATGGCGGGCCTTGGGGCGCTGGAACCAGGCGCTCAACACCGACCGTAATCTGGAAACTCTGGCCGGTCTGGAATATGAAGACTGCTGCTGGGCGCTGCGTGTGGTTGGCCGCCAGTACCGCGACAGCCCCGCTGACGCCGACGCCCAGAATGCTGTTTACGTAGAACTGGAACTGAAGGGTCTCACCCGACTGGGTTCCGGCCTGGAGACCCTGCTGCAAAATGCCATTCTCGGCTATCAACCGACCCGCTATTAGGTTCCTACTCGCCATGGCTCGCATGAACACGTTGCTTCCTTTCCTGATGCTGTGCCTGTTGCTCTCCGCTCTACCGATTTCCAGCCGTGCGGAGTTGACCTTTGGTCCCGGCCCCGAAGCGGCGGGCAACGCGCTGGACGTCATCGTGGCGGTGGTGGACGACGATGTCATCACCCGCCGGGAACTGGACGCCGCCACCGCGCGGATCGAAGCCCAGATACGGCAGCGCAAAACACCGATTCCACCCCGGCCGGTGCTGGAAAAACAGGTGCTGGATCAGTTGATCCTGAGCCAGTTGCAGTTTCGCGCCGCTGAACGTAACGGCATCACCGTAGACGACGCCACCCTGAACGCGGCGATCGAAACCCTGGCCCAGCGCAACAACATGAACCTGACGCAACTCCGGCAGACTGTCGAGAAGGATGGCATCAGTTTCGCCCAGTTCCGCGATGACGTGCGCCGGGAACTGATGAGCGCCCGGCTGCGCCAGAAGCTCGTAGACAGCCAGATTCAGGTGTCCGAGCAGGATGTGGACAGCCTGCAAGCGCAACTGGCCGGCGGCTCCATCGCTGGCGATGACGCGAGCCCTGAGGGTGGTGCGGGCGGCGATGGCGCGCGGGAATATCGCATCGCGCAAATTCTGATCGCGCTGCCGGAGAGCGCCTCACCACAACAGGTCGAGGAGGCGAAGCGCAAGGCTGAGGAGGTGCTGGCGCAACTGCGCCAGGGCGCTGATTTCGGGCAGATGGCGATTCGTATGTCCGCCAGCCAGCAGGCGCTGCAAGGAGGTGAAATCGGCTGGCGCTCCACCGAGCAGTTGCCGACCGTGTTCAGCACTGTTGTGCCCCGGCTGAATGCCGGCCAGGTCAGCGACCTGATTCGCAGTCCCAGCGGCTTCCACATCGTCAAGGTGCTGGAGGTCCGGGGCGGTCGCAGCCAAGCCCGGCCCGCGACCACCGCGCCGGCCTCCCCCAGGCAGGCGCTGGTAAACCAGACCCGTGCCCGCCATATCCTGCTCAAGACCTCGGCGCAGCGGTCTGACGATGAAGCGCGCCAACAGTTGGAGCAACTGCGCCAGCGCATTCGCGGCGGCGAAGATTTCGCGGAGCTGGCCCGGACCTATTCCGATGACAAGGGGTCTGGAGAGCGCAGCGGTGATCTGGGCTGGGTCTCGCCGGGGATGCTGGTTCCCCCCTTCGAGCAGGCGATGAACGCGCTGAAACCGAATGAATTGAGCGCGCCGGTCAAAACTACGTTTGGCTGGCACCTCATTCAGGTGCTCGAACGTCGCCAGGCTCAGGCCACCCCTGAGACGATGCGTACCCGGACCCGCGAGGCGCTATTGCGGCGGCGCTCCGATGAAGAATGGGAATTAGTCCTGCGCCGATTGCGCGATGAAGCCTATGTCGAGGTTCGTCTGCCCACCGCCGGAACGCCTGTTCCCTCCCCTGGAACCGCGAACCCGCCATGACGGGCCATTCGGCCCTACTCTACCACCAGCCCCGCAAGCGGTTTGGTCAACATTTTCTGCGTGATTCGGGCGTCATCGCCCGCATCGTCGCGGCGATCCGGCCGGCGGCGGGCGAACGGCTGGTGGAAATCGGCCCCGGGCTGGGGGCATTGACGGTTCCACTGCTGGCGGTGGCAGGTGAACTGGATGTCGTGGAACTGGACCGCGATCTGCTGGAGCCGCTGCGGGCGCGCTGCGCAGGCGTCGGCACTTTGCGGATTCATCATGCCGACGCGCTGGATTTTGATTTCGCCACATTGCGCGGCGCCGGCCCCCGGTTGCGCGTGGCCGGCAACCTGCCCTACAACATCTCCACGCCCCTGCTGTTTCATCTGCTGGCCCAGGCTGAACACCTCTACGATTTGCACTTTATGCTGCAACAGGAAGTGGTGGCGCGGATGGCGGCCAAACCGGGGGAAGACGCTTATGGCCGGCTGTCGGTGATGTTGCAATACCGTTGCCAGGTCGAGCCATTGTTCACCGTTGGGCCGGCGGCGTTCCGGCCACCGCCCAAAGTGGGTTCAGCCGTAGTTCGCCTGGTTCCACGTGAAACACTGGCCGTTGCGGTTCGGGATGAACGCTGCTTTACCGAGATCGTGCGGCGGGCGTTTGCCCAACGCCGCAAGACTTTGCGCAATTCCCTGCGCGAGCTTTTGGACGCTGAGCAAATCACAGCGGCAGGTATTGACCCCGGCGCGCGGCCGGAAACGCTGGGCCTGGAAGCGTTCGCTGCGTTGAGCGATAGGATGACCGGTTTCACGTGAAACATCGTTCGCCGACGCTGGCTTGGTTTCACGTGAAGCATCGTTCGCCGACGCTGGTTTGGTTTCACGTGAAACATCGTTCGCCGACGCTGG
>CALMNY010000280.1 GCA_937872125.1 uncultured Candidatus Competibacteraceae bacterium
CGACCGACGAGGAATTCGTGCTCAAGGTCGCCAACGACATCACCCACGGCGACCACGTGCAGGCCGAAGGGGAAGTGCTGGCCAAACTGCACCACCCCAACATCGCCCCGGATTTCGGACCGCTTCTTGTCTTTCGTCGCGCTCAAAATCACGACTGCCTGGATTAGGCATTTATACCATCACCTTAAAAATTCTAATTGCGCCGCATCCACCAGCTACCAGCCGCCTGCTTAGTGGATGCGCTTCGCTTATTCACCCGATATTCATCAATTCAGCCTGGTTGGAGCACTAGAATGAACTATTAGGCACATCGCTTGCTAGCTACTTGCGCGTGGGGATTACCAGGTTGCCGCTCATTACTCAAGCGGACTGTTCTTCCCCCATGCGATCTACTTTAACCAGCATTTTATAGAGGAGAATATGTCCCATGGGTGAAGTCACTTGGCCGCTTGAGCAAAACATGATTCGAGGCCAGAAGGTGAGCAATACCTTCGGCATGGTGAGAACCTACGCCAACGGCACTCCCAAACCACACCAGGGCTGGGATTTCGCAGCAGCGGTCGGTACGCCAGCCTATGCGATTGCCGATGGCAAAATCGAATTCATCGCAGACAGCGGTGATTATGGCAAGCAAATTTGCATGTCATTCGCCTGGAAGGATCAACAAACCCTCTATGCGTTCTACGCCCACATGAATGCAATCATGGTCAGCAAAGATCAGCAGGTTACGATGAATACCATGATCGGCACCTGCGGCAAATCGGGCAATGCTCAGAACCTGCCTGCCAGCCAAGACCATTTGCACTTTGAAATTCGCACCCAAGCCTATGCCGGGCTGGGCTTGAACAAACGCCTCAGCCCCATCAAGGTATTCGGCAAATGCCCCTTGTACGCGATCGTTGATGGTAATGAAATCATCTCTTTCTAAGAAGCATTTTCATATGATTTTCAACTCACCCGATGATCTGCAGGGCGCGCTTCAAAAATAACGTTTTGATTTTAATACCTTGAATCAATTCGGATTAGTGCGTTGCAGATCATCGAGTTTTTATAACCACCCCGCTGCATACCCTGGACCCTGTTTCCAGAGAAACCAGCCCCAACTCTTTAAGGTGCTTTATGACTTTCCGATACGCGAAATATCGTTACACTACCAGATTATTCTTCTGGCTAATGTTCCTCGGTTTGACAGTAAGCGCCAGCGCCGCCACGGCAAGGGAACCCGGCGTCTATCAGGAACGGGCGCTAGCGGCCCCCACCCAGGACTTCAGCGCGCTTGGGCTGAAGGATTGCCAGCAAACCTTGTCTCTCGATTCTGAGCACTATCTGGCAGTTTGTCGCCTGGCGACTCCTGCAACAACAGCCGGCCTGCGTCTGGTTCTGGTAGATACCGGGCGATCGGGCCAGTCAGCCATCCTGTTTCAATCGCCGGATTTTGGCGACGCCTATTACGTCAAGCTTTCGGTATTCAGTAAGGACCAACGCGACGGTCCTGATCTGGTATTGGCGGAATCCGGCGCGGAGTTCAGTTACGGAATCCGGGTCTACACGCTCAACCATTCAAAACTGCACTTCGTCGGCGATCTGGACGCCGTGCTGGATCGAGATGGGGTCGCCAGCTCCGTAGCGCCCGCATTGCGAATCACAGACACCGGTCGGGAAGTCGCGTTTACGTTCACCGACAATGTGATGCTTCCAGATCGCAAGGGAAACTATACCGAGGTTGCTCCAAACCACCTGCGCTATGTCCTCAGCGGCTCCAAGCTCCGCCGGCTGGTTTCGGTTCAAGGAGTCACGCGGGGCCGTACCGCCCACTGATGGTGGGCCGCACAGCGGCCCATTATGAACCAGCCCAGTTTGAACGGACCAGGATCGAAACAAGATGCCGGTTAAGGTCTTTGCTGGAAATAGCCTTAATGCGCTTGCAACGCCAGCCGCTTCGCCGTCTCAGCCTATCCCTGGCTGCCAATATCATCCTCAGTTGCACACTCTTTCCGTTCGCAATACCACCGTTTGCCGGTTATTCCCTATCGAAACTGCTCGAAGTTCTTCTCTGGCAGAGCATCGCCACAGTGGGGTGGCCTTTCACCTTTCCTAGTCTGGTTTTTAGTCTCCCATTTGGTATCAAACTTACCAATATTGTTTTGCTCCTGTTCACACTTCTTTATCCCGTTATTCAATTCCTGTTGATCCGTTCCGGTGTGCCAACCCGTAATCCACCGATTTATTTGTGGGTTCGACGAGTATGTTTCGCGAACCTGCCCTACGCAGGGAAAATATGAACTCTATCGAGTATCGGGGATTATTATGATCACATCCGTTACTGGAGGTTGACCCTATGACCGGGCCGCTCGATGAAACCGATACCACCCTTAGCTCAGCGATCTGTCCAGGTTGTTTTAACCCGCGCGAAGGGGGTACGGCCCCCGCATGTCCGATTTGCAATTATTGGCCGAATGCGAACCGGTCCGGCGCGCTGTTGCCGGTCGGCACACAACTGGAATGGTATGTGATCGGCGAAAAACTGGGGCAGGGCGGATTTGGCATTACCTATCGCGGCTTTGACTTGAAGCTGCATATGAAGGTGGCAATCAAGGAGTACTATCCCAGCGATTTGGCCGGACGCTCGACCGACCGGAATACAGTGGTGCTGAATTCGGGCGAGTATAAAGACGTGTTTAGCGATGGGCTGAGAATCTTCCTGAAGGAAGCACGCACCCTGGCCCAGATGAAGCATCCGCATTTGGTGCGGATCCTGAATTACTTCGAGTTGAACGGGACCGCCTATCTGGTGATGGACTACCTCGAGGGCGAGGATCTGGCCACCGACCTGAAACGGCAACCGGGCGGTCGGCTACCATGGCGCACAGCGGTCAACCTGGTGTTGCCGGTGCTGGACGGATTGCGCAAGGTGCATGAAGCCGGATTCATGCACCGCGATATCAAGCCGGGTAACCTGTATCGGACCGATGAGGGATTAATTCTGCTCGATTTCGGCGCGGCCCGGCAGGTGACCGGCGGCCATACCCGCAGCATGCTGATCTTCACCAAGGGCTACGCGCCCTACGAACAATACCTGGCTGGCCAACTGAACCGGCAGGGGCCATGGACCGATGTCTATGGCATGGCGGCGACGCTCTATCACATGCTGACAGCGCAACGACCGCCTCCCGCGCTGGATCGCAAACAGAACGATCTGCTCCACCAACCGGATTTACTCGAACCCGCACATCATTTTGTCCCGGATTTACCTCCGGCGCTCGATGCGGTGCTGAGCCAGGCGCTCGCGATAGAACCGGAACGGCGGCTTTCATCCATTGGGGAGTTTAAACAGCGACTGGAAGCCGTTTTGGCAGTGGAGGAAAGCGCAGAACGCCCACCCCTGAAACTGGAACAGCGACTGGAGCCGGTTTTGCCGGACGAAGAGAGCACGATTCTCGCACCGCCGAAGCCGAGCGTTAGCCAGAAACGACCAGCGCCGCTGAACCGAAACTGGCGAGGGGTGATGGCTACCGTGGCGTTGATTGGTTTGGTGTGGGGTGGCGCATGGATTGGGTTGCGACCCCCGCCGAACCAGCCCGCATCCCCGGTGACGCCGGTGGAAACACCGTCAGTGGAGACGCCACCGGTGGTCAAGGCGCCGATGGCCGATATATCGCCGGAAGTGAAGGCGCCAATTGCGGAAACGCCACCGCCAGTGGTGAAGACGCCACCGGTGATCGAGGCCCCCGCTGGGCAGGCGCCACCAGTTGCAGAGACACCGATGGTCGAGGCGTCACCGGTTCCGATGACGCCGGTGGTGGT
>CALMNY010000281.1 GCA_937872125.1 uncultured Candidatus Competibacteraceae bacterium
GCGCGGACGGGTTCGACGCCGTGTTCCGCCAACTGGATCCGCGCATCCACATCGAGTGGCGGGCGGCGGATGGCGACCGTGTCGAACCGGATCAACTGCTTTGCACCCTGCACGGCCCGGCCCGCGCCTTGCTGACCGGCGAGCGCACCGCGCTGAATTTCCTGCAAGCCTTGTCCGGCACCGCCACGCTGGCTCGCCGGTACGCCGATCTCGTCGCCGGGACGGGCGCGACGATTCTCGACACCCGCAAGACCCTGCCCGGTCTGCGGCTGGCGCAAAAATACGCGGTGCGTTGCGGCGGTTGCCAGAATCACCGCATCGGCCTGTTCGACGCCGTGCTGATCAAGGAAAACCACATTATGGCCGCCGGCTCGATCACCAACGCCATCGCCACCGCCCGCCGCTTGCATCCTAATGTCACGGTCGAGGTGGAGGTGGAGAATCTGACTGAGCTGGAAGAGGCGCTGGCGGCCCGGCCTGACATCGTCATGCTGGACAACTTCGAGCTGGCGATCCTGGCCGAGGCGGTGCGGATTACGGCGAAACGGGTGAAACTGGAAGCATCAGGCAATGTCAATTTCGACACTGTCCGCGCCATCGCCGAAACCGGCGTGGATTACATCTCCATCGGCGGCCTGACCAAGGACGTGCGCGCGGTGGACCTGTCCATGCGGTTCAAAACCCGGTAACCCGTGCTCATGAAGCTTTGGTTCCATACGGCCGCGCTTGCCAGTTCATTGCTGCTGAGTTCGCTGGCAATCGCCGCCAGCGACGGCTTGCCCGTCGCTCCCTACCAGGCCCGCTATGAGGTCTACGCCTCCGGTTTTTCCATCGGCGAGGCGGTGATCACACTGGCGGCTGCCGGGCCGGGCGCCTATCAGATGACCTCCGAGGTCCGTCCCAATGGGCTGGTGGCGTTACTGGCGTCGGGCCGCATCCGCGAGCAGGTCAGCGGCGAAATCCGCGCCGGCGCGATCCAGCCCCGCCAGTACGAACGACAGCTTGATACCGGTAAGAAGTCGGATCACATGCAACTGCAATTCGACTGGTCCGCCGGCCAGGTCCAGGCTCGCCACAACGCGGAGCAGGCGACTTTGCCGCTGGCGCCCGGCATGGTAGATCCGCTCAGCTTGCAACTGGTGGTTATGGCGGACTTGCAGCGCGGTCGGATGCCCAGCCAATACCACCTGGTGGACCGGAATGAGATCAAGACCTACCAGATTCGCAATCGGGGCCAGGAAACGCTGGATACCCCGCTCGGCAAGCTGAACACCATCCTGATCAATCAGTACACGCCCGGCAAAACCCGGATGACTACGTTCTGGGTTGCGCCCGACCTGCAGTACCTGCCAGTGCGGATCATGCAGGAGAAGAAGGGCAAGGAGGACTTGCGCATGGAAATCCGCGCGGTCCAGCGTTAGCCGCGATCTTCAACGGGAGTCCAGCAGGGTGAAGCTGCACGTTCTCTCCGACCTGCACCTGAGCGTCGGCGGGCTGGAACCGCCACGAACTGATGCGGATGTCGTGATCCTGGCGGGAGACATCGCCCGTCCGGCGGAAGCCATCGCCTGGGCTTCATGCTTCCCTCAACCGGTTCTCTACGTCATCGGCAACCACGAGTTTTATGGCGGCAACCTCGACGGGACAGCGCGGGAACTGAAACGGTTGAGCCAGGGTACGAACGTTCGGGTGCTGGATTGCGACGAAACCGTGATCGGCGGCGTGCGTTTTCTGGGCGCGACCCTGTGGACCGATTTCATGCTGTTTGGCGTGGGCGAGCAGCGCGACTGGGCCATCATGCAGGCTTGCGCCTTCGTGCGCGATTTCAGCCGCATTGACCTGGACGAAGCGGCGACCACCCGGTTTGCGCCCGCCGACGCGGCGGCTCTGTTCGGCCGTCACGTTTCCTGGCTCGAAGCCCGGCTGGCCGAGCCGTTTGCAGGGCTGACCGTGGCGATCACCCACCATGCCCCCTCGCCCCGTAGCATCCATCCCCGCTTTGCGGGTTCACCGCTGAACGCCTGTTTCGTATCCGACGTGGAATATTTGCTGGACAGTCAGCGCGTCGCCTTGTGGATTCACGGCCATACCCACGACAGCTTCGATTATGTCGTGAATGGGACCCGCGTGATTTGCAACCCGCGCGGCTACGCCAGGAACGGGATCGATGAGAATGCAGCGTTCGATCCAGGATTGACCGTCGTTCTCGGCTGAGCGAACGGTTGGGCATCCACAAAAAACCAAGGGGAGTTCTCTTTATGGCTGAATCCACCCAGTGTGTTTTCTGCAAGATCGTCCGGGGCGAACTCCCGGCTGTCAAGGTCCACGAGGATGAACACACGCTGACCTTCATGGACATCCAGCCGGCCAGTCCGGGTCATGCGCTGGTGATCCCCAAGACCCACGCGCCCAATCTGCTGGAAATTACCGAATCCGAGCTGTTCGTGGTGGCGGCGACTGCCCAGCGCATCGCCCGTGCGGTGCAAAAGGCGCTAGCGCCTGATGGCATCCGCATCGTCCAGACCAACGGCGCCGCCGCCGGTCAGAGCGTGTTTCACTACCATGTTCACATCATCCCGATGCAGGCGGGGCAGCGCGTTGGCGCGCATGGCCGCGAGCGCGCCAACCCCGAGGCATTAAAGGCACTGGCGGCGCAGATTCGGGCGGCGCTGGCGGCGTGATGGGGATGACATTACGCCAGAAGATCGAGCGCTTCATCAAACCGCAAACCATGGATGGCGGCGTCCAGCGCCCCGATTTTGGCCTGACCCAGAACGCCCGC
>CALMNY010000282.1 GCA_937872125.1 uncultured Candidatus Competibacteraceae bacterium
ATGGTGTCCACCTCCGTTCACCCACCAGGACGTCCGCGGCGGGCGATCCGTTTACACGGGGGGAGGCTTGCCATGAGGAAGCGGGCCGAGCGGGGCGGCGTCAAGCAGGGAAACGGCGGCGGCGGGCCCCGGGGGGGGCCGCCCCCGGGCCCCGGGCCCCGGGGGGGGTAGGAGGGCGCCGCACGGGGGGACCCGGTCAGCGCCGGTCGCGCGGCGGTCAGCGCCGGGGCCTCCGGCGTCCCCGCGCCCCTCGCGACGGTCGCCTCCGGCGCATGGGGACCGGGGCGGGAGGAAGGCGCCGCACGGGGTGACCCGGTCAGCGCCGGTCGCGCGGCGGTCAGCGCCGGGTCGGCGACCCCCGGCAGGGCGCGGATCGCGGGCCGCCCCGCCCCGGCGGTCGGGTGCGCGGCGACCCCGGGCGCGGCTGCCGGGGCGGGGGCGGGCAGGCCCACGCCGCCCGGCGCCGCGGAGATCAGCCCGGCCGCGGCGGCACCGCTTGCCGCCAGGTCGGGCGGCGGCTCGTCGGCGGGCGCCGGGCGGGCCGCCGGCCGTTCCGGCGGGTCCGCGAGCTGGCGCAGGAGGCCGGCGAACACCGTCCGCGCCGCCGCGGGCGGCGCGGGGTGGGCGTCGGCGGCCGGGACGGGGCCGTCGCTCCGGCGGTCAACGGGGGCTGTCAGCGGCAGGCGGGCGAGGTTCAGCATTTACCCAGCTCTCCAGGGGGGTGTCCGCGCCCGGCACCCGCCGCGCGCTGCCGGATTAATGCAATGATCAGGCCAGGCTGGAGCGGGGGCATCAGGGGGTACCGGGCCCGGGCGCCAACAGGGCGGCGAGTTTGGCCTGCGCGCCGGCGACGCTGTCGGCCTCCTCCACCCCCTGGCGCAAAAACGCCTCCAGGCGCGGGTAATACTGCACCGCGGTGTCGAGCAACTGATCATGGCCGCGCTGGTACGCGCCGACCGCGATCAGATCCCGCGCCCGCTGGTAGCGGGAAAACAGCTGCTTGAAGGTGCGGATCTGTTCCTGCTGCGCCGCGCTGACCAGGGTGGTCATGGCGCGTGAGATCGATTGCTCGATGTCGATGGCGGGGTAATGGCCCTGATCGGCCAGCGACCGCGTCAGGACGACATGGCCATCCAGGATCGCGCGCGCGGCATCGGCGATGGGCTCCTGTTGATCGTCGCCCTCGACCAGCACCGTGTAGAAGGCCGTGATCGAACCGCCGTCCGGCGGCCCGTTGCCCGCGCGCTCGACCAGTTCCGGCAGGCGGGCAAAGGCACTGGGCGGATAGCCGCGGGTGACCGGCGGTTCGCCGATGGCCAGGGCGATTTCCCGTTGCGCCATGGCATAGCGGGTCAGCGAGTCCATGATCAGCAGCACGTGCTGGCCCTGGTCACGGAAATATTCCGCGATGGTCGTCGCGTACGCCGCCGCCTGCAGGCGCAGCAGCGGGCTGTTATCGGCCGGGGCGGCAATCACCACCGCGCGGCGCAGCCCGGCCTCGCCCAGGTTGGCCTGAATGAATTCCTTCACCTCGCGGCCGCGTTCCCCGATCAGGCCGACGACAATGATCTCGGCGCTGGTGTGGCGCGCCATCATGCCGATCAACACCGACTTGCCGACGCCGGAGCCGGCGAACAGGCCGATGCGCTGGCCGCGGCCGACGGTCAGCAGGGCGTCAATGGCGCGCACCCCGACCCCGAGGGGTTTGGCGATCGGCGCCCGCTGCAGGGGATTGAGCGGGGAGGCCTGCAGGGCGCGGCGCTCAGCGGTGACCAGGGGGCCCAGGTCATCCAGGGGGTGACCGTCGCCCCCCAGCACCCGGCCCAGCAACGCCGGCCCGACCGGCAGCCGTTTGGCGCGCGCGCGCGGTTGATAGTGCGAGGCGGTCGCGCCCAAGCGCGGCGGGGGCGGGAGGTCATCGGCCGGGCGGACGACGGCGCCGGGCGCCAGCCCGGTGGTCGGGGTGGTCGGCATCATGTAGATCCGATCCCCGTTGAAGCCGATGACATCGGCCTCCACCCGCTCGCCATGCGGCGCGGCGATGTGGCAGGTCGCGCCGATCGGCGCCTGCAGGCCCGCCGCCTCCAGCACCAGCCCGTTGATGCGGATCAGGCGCCCGGCGACGGCGAACGGCTCCGCCTCGTGGACGCGGCGCGCGTGGTCGCGCAGATGGCGGCGCACGACGGCCAGCGCGTCCGGCACGGGGTCGTCGCCGCGGGCCGCCGCGCCGGGCGCCCCGGGGGCGGGGGCCGGGCTCATGCGTCCCCCCCCGCCGCCGGCGGCGCGGTCAGCAGGTGGTCGGGGAAGCCCCCGAGAAGCCGCGCCCAGCGGGTGGGTACGCTGGCATCGAGCTGGGTGGTGTCGGTGTCGAGGGTGCAGCCGCCGCGGCTGAGCGCCGGATCCTCGATCAGCCGGTGGCCGGTGAGCGCCGGGTGTTCCGGCAGGTGCGCGCGCACCAGGGCGAGATCCGCGGGATGCAGATGAATCCGCGCCCGCGCCTGGGGCAACGCGGCCAGGGCGGACTGGAGCACGTCGAAAATCTGTTCCGGCCGGGTCTGCAGGGCGTGGCCCACCATCTTGCGCGCGATTTCCACGCTGAGGGCCAGCAGGTCCTCGGCGAGGGCCTGGTGCAGGGCGCCGGTCGTCGCCGCCAGGGCATCGAGCAGCGTGCGCAGGGTGGCGACCAGGGCGCCGGCCTCCTGACTGCCGGCTTCATACCCGGCCGGGCGGCCGTCCTGATAGCCGGCGGCGCGCCCATCGCGGTAACCCTCCTGGTGACCCTCCCCATAGCCCTTGGCGTAGGCCTCCCGCTGGCCGGTGGCGAAGCCTTCGGCATAGCCGGCCTGGTAGCCCTGCGTCCGCTCCGGCGGCGTCGCGGGGCCGGCCGGGGCGGCGGGCGCGGCGCTGGGCGCGGCGGCGCGGGGCGGGCGGGCGTCGGGCGCGGGGGCCGCGGGCGCGGGGGTGACCGGCGGCCGGGCGGGCGCGGCGGGGCGGGGCGCCGGGGGGCCAAAGTCCTCGGGCACCCACGCGCGCACCGGGTGGGGATCGCGGGGGCGCGGCCGGGTCAGGGGGGGCATGGGGCGGCTCCTAGCGCGGGCGCCTAGACATACTCGCCCGCGCCGGCGCTGGGCAGGGTCAGCCGGCCGTCTTCGGCGAGTTTGCGGGCGATGGCGACGATCTTGCGCTGCGCGGTTTCCACATCCGTCAGGCGCACCGCGCCGCGCAGTTCGATCTCTTCCTTGAGGATGTCCGCGGCATCGGCGGACATGTTGCTGAAGAACCGCAGCTGGACGTCGGCCGTCGCCGCCTTGAGGGCAATGATGAGGGTGTCGGCATCGACCTGGCGGATCAGCAATTGCAGGCCGCGGTCGTCGATGCGCGCCAGGTGGTCAAACAGCAGCACCAGGCGGTCGGCCATGGCCGGATCGTAGGCCCGCACCCGGGCCAGGATCTCGGCCTCGTCCTGGTAATCGACCAGGCTGACAATGTCGGCGGCGGCGCGAATGCCCCCGGGGCCGGTGAGCTTGGGCGCCGCCCGGCTGTCCGCCAGGAGGCGGGCCAGGGCCGTGTCGAGCTCCTGCAGGGCGGCCGGGCGCACCCGGTCCAGGGTCGCCAGGCGCAGGATGACATCGCCGCGCAGGGTGCCCGGCAGGTGATGGACGATGCGCGCGGCCTGGGCAGGGTCCAGATGGGCAAAGATGGTGGCAATGATCTGCGGGTGCTCGTTGCGGATCAGTTCCGCCGCATCCTCCGGCGCGATCCAACGCAGCTGGCGAATACTCGCCACCCCCACGTTCGGCAGGAAATGCTCGATCAGGTGCGAGGCCTGCTCGCTGCCCAGGGCGGTGGCGAACAGGTCGCGAATCTGGGTCGGATCGGCGTACACCGGCGGCCCCCCCTGCACCTGCGCCTGCAGCTCCACCAGCAGGTCGATCGCCACCGGGCGCGGCACGGTCGGCATGGCCGCCATGGCCTGGCCCAGCCGCACCTGGAGAGCGGTATCGAGGTAGCGCAACACCGCGCCGGCGGGCTCCGGCCCCAGCGCCAGCAGCAGCATCGCCGCCTTTTCGACGCCGGTCAGGCCGGCCGGCGCGGGGGGCGCGGCGGCGGCGGGCGCGCCGCCCGGCGCCGCGGGGGATTCCGGGGTGGCCGTCGGGTTACTGGACGCTGCCATTGGTCACTTCATCCATTCGCGAATTACATGGGCGACCAGCCGCGGGTCGGTGCGGGCGAGTTCCCGGGCGCGGTCGAGGTGCGCCGCGTAGTCACCCGGCGCGCTGCCCTCGCCCGGGGCGCCCGGACCCTCCCGGCGGCCGCTGAGGCTGACGCGCACGTCGTCGGCGGCTGCCGGGTCCCGCCGGCCGCTGTCCGGTCCGCGGATGGCGCGCAGCAGGGGGCGCAGCAGGGTGAAATAGGCCACCACCCCCGTCACGAGCACCATGACCCAGATGAGCAGGGTATTGATGAGTTGCAGCATCTCCTGGTCCTGCCAGAGGGGGATCGCCGGGCCGTCTGCATTGAGGAACCGGGTGCTGGAGACGGCCAGGGTGTCGCCGCGCGCCTCCTGGATACCGACCGCTTCCGTGACCAGGTTGGCGATGAGTTTCAGCGGGTCAACGCCGGCCGCCGGGTCCGGTGGGGGGGTGAGGGCGTCGTCATTGACCACCACCGCGACGGACAGCCGTTTGATCTGGCCCACCGGGCGCTTGGTGTGCGCGATGGTGCGGTCGACCTCGAAATTGGTGGTGGAACTGGTGCGGGTGCTCTGCTCGCCGGTGGGGGCGCCGGGGACCACCGGCGGGGTGGTGATGGGCGCGGTGGCCGGAACCGGCGGCTGGTTGGTCAAGGCCCCCGGCACGCCCTGGATGGTCGGCCCGCGCTGCTGCTCGTTGGCGAGGGTCTGACTGCGTATCGCCTGGTCCTTGTCCGGATTCGGCTTAAAGGTTTCGGCCGTCTGTTCGACCTCGCTGAAATCCACGTCCGCCGTCACCTGAGCACGGAAATGGTGGGCGCCGAACAGCGGTTCGAGCAGGTGGTTGATGCGCGCAACGTAATCGGCCTCCAGTTGCCGCACGTAGGCGATTTGCCCGGCATTCAGGCCCAGGCGGCCGCCGGGCCCGTCCGGGGCGGTCAGCAGCTCGCCGCGTTCGTTGACCAGACTGACCGCGGCCGGACTGAGTTGCGGCACGCTGGCGGAGACGAGATGGACGATCCCGGCAATCTGGCCGGCATCGAGCGAGCGCCCCGGACGCAGGGTGATAAAGACCGAGGCGCTGGGCTTTTGGCTGTCACGCAGAAAGGCGGTGGGCCGCGGGATGGCCAGATGCACGCGCACCGCGGCGACCGCGCCCATGGCGCTGATGGTGCGCGCCAGCTCGCCCTGCAGGCTGCGCTGGTAGTTCACCTGCTCGCCGAATTGCGACAGGCCGATTTTCTGCTCATCCAGCAATTCGAAGCCGACGTGCCCGCCGCTGGGCAGGCCGCTGGCGGCGAGGCGCAGCCGGGTTTCGTGGACGGTCGTCCGCGGCACGAGAATGACCGCGCCGTCCCCCGACAGGCGATAGGGGACATTCTGCTGTTGCAGCGCGGTGATGATCGCGGCGCCGTCGCGGGCGTCCAGGTTGGAAAACAGGACGCCATACTCGGCCTCGCCGCGCCACAGCAGCAGGGCCGCGAGCAGGGCGAACACCAGGGCGCCACCGACGGCCGCGGTGATTTTGCGCGCCGGGGACCACGTGGCCAGCCGTGCGCCCAGGGCGCTCAGGCGCGTGCGCAGGGTCGCGGCGGCTGCAGGTGGCGCGGCGGACTCAGGGTTGGGCATGCGGGGCCGGGGCGCGCGCGAGCGGCGGCGTGGCCGCGGGGGGTCCGGTGCGCCCGTCGCGGCGGGGCGGGGCGGCGTGGCACCCCGCCCGGCGGGGGTCGGGCAGGCCAAGGGCAGCGGTAGCGCGGGGCTGAATCAGGGGGTTCTCCCGGGGAACGACGCGAAGGGTGGAGCGGCGGACGGCGCCCCGCCGCCGGCCCATCCGACGGTCGGGCGGGGACAGGGCGCGAGTGATTATAGGGTGGAACCGCCGGGCGGTTTCTGACCAATTCTGTCAGCGCTACCCCCGGCCAGGCCCGGCGCGACCGGCGCGAACCGCGCGGTGGCCGCGGGCGGCGAATGGCCGGCCCGGCGGAAGCCCGTGGCGCCTAACAACAGGAAGCCGAGCCACAGATCGTCATGCCATAATTCCCCGCCATAGAGAATCATTACCGTAACGAACAGCACCGCGCTGTAGGGGCCCAGCCGCGCCCGCAGCTGGTAAAAGCGCCGCCCCAGCAGGACGAGGAACCCCAGGGTGGCGACCAGTCCCCATTCGGCCAGCAAGGTGCTGTAGCTGTTGTAGGGCTTGTTGAGGCTTGAACTGAGGGCGAAGGCATCCTGCTCGTTCACCGCGAGCAGCGCGCCGAGATAGTCATAGTGATAGTCGCTGGCAAACAGCCCCGGCAGGGTGGGCACGCCGTGCCCCGACGGCAGCAGGGCGCTGCCCCACAGGGCGGGGACGCTGGAGAACTGCCCCAGGCCGGCGCCGCGCAGCAGGGTGGCCGGTTGTTCGCGATACAGGGCGAGGACGGTGTCGAAGGCCAGGCGTTTCGGATGGGCGCCAAATTCGCTGGCGAGGGTGGTGTTCACCAGGTCCAGGCGCAGCAGGGCGTAGGCCAGCGGCAGGGCGATCACCAGCACCCCGGCCGCCAGCAGCAGGGGCCGGCGCCGGACCAGCAGGCTCAGGCCCGCCACGCCGGCGACAATGCCGACGATGTAACTCGGCAGGAGAAAGTTGATCAGCGCCAGCAGGCGCGCCCCGCGCCCGGGCCGGTCGCTGAGCTGTTCCGCCACCAGGCCAAAAAAGCCGATGAGGGTGACCAGTTGCGCCCCGCCCACGCCGTAGGCGCCAAAGTATTCATCCGGGAGATAGTCGCGGTAGGGGAGGCGCAGGGGAAACCCCAGGGTGAGGAGATGGTAAAAGCTGAACCCGGCCACCAGGACGTTGAGCAGCCGCACCACCTGGGTCGCCTGGGCGGCGGTGAGGCGCACCGGCGCGCCGGCCAGGAACAGCAGGGTGGGCAGGACCAGGGCTACCTCCAGCCCCAGGGCGGTGACCGAGACCCCCGGCCCCTGCAGATAGAAGGCGAGGGCGAACCACACCAGCCCTCCCACCAGCACCACCAGGGTGGCGCGGCGCAGGCGTCCTAGATCCACCAGCAGCAGGCTGGCGAGCAGGTACAGGGGATAGGTGGCCGCGCTGCGCGGCAGGGTAAGGAGCACCGCCACCAGTGCCGGCAGGAGCAGGCGGTAGCGCCAGGTAATCATCGGCCGGCGCGCCCCCGGCGCCAGGCCCGGGCCAGGGTCAGCAGCAGCTTGGGCAGCGCCCGCCACCAGCGGCCCCGCCAGAGGTAGTACCGCAGTTCATCGCCGGCCATCAGCACCGGGAACAGCAGGAAGTGGCGATGGCGGCGGGCGAGGAGATAGCGCTGATGCGAGCGCGCGGCCAGGCGCGCCCGCAGCCGGTACAGCTGAGCGCGGCGGCGCGACACGCCGGCGGTGCCGGGGGCGATACGCTTGGCGGGGCGCCAGGCGCCGCGCTGGTCGGCGTCGTGCAGCCGCAGGGCCAGGCCTTCCCGGCGGTGGCGGAAACTGGCCGCTTGCGAGCGCACGATCTCCGGGGCGGCCAGGGCGGTGAGCGTCAGGCGCCCGGCGGCGGCCGCGGCGCTCAGCAGCGTCAGCAGCGCGGGATGGCGCACGATCAGCACATTGGCGCCGCGGGGATCGGCGACATAGCCGGGCAGCCAGGCATCCCCGGCCGCCAGATCCGCCAGTTCCCCGGCGACGTCGTCACACCCGTCGCAGGCCTGGGGCTTGAACAGCCCGAGGCCCCAATCCAGTCCGTAGAGCTTGGCGATCGGCACCACCCGCGGGGGCGCGGCCGCGGCGGCCAGGGGCGTGACGCTCACGGCGTAGCGGTTGGCGGGCGCCCCCGGGCGTTTATGGCGAAAGTCGATGGCAAAGGGTTCGCCGGGCGGGACGCCGCACTGCCAGGCAATCATTTCGGCAAAGGCCTTGCTTTTGAGGTGGCCGCAGAAAATGGCCAGGCAATAGGGGAGCGCCGCGCGCAGGGCCGGGTCCTGGCGGGCGAGGAGGCGGACCGCCTTGACGAAGCAGGGCACGCCGACGAAGGCAAAGCGCTGGCCGCGCCCGGCGAGGCCCTGGAGCACCTGGGCGAACTGCACCGGATAGTAGCGGGATTTGGCCCCCTGGCGCACCGCCGCGACCGAGGTCGAGAGGCGGTACGCAAACTGGCCGGGCTGGTCGGCGGCGGGCGCCACGTGGATCACGCCGTCGATGTCTCCCCGGCGTAACAATTCGCTGACCAGCCAGGTGACCAGGCCGCCGGAACTGCCGGCGGCGCGATAGTCGCCTTCGGTCACCGCGCCGGCGTACAGGCCGGCGTAGCGCCCCAGGAGCGGATGGTGATGGGGGGCGTCGGGGAAGAGTTCGGGCGCCAGGTGGTCCTCGTTGGCGGTGGCGGCGAAGGGGCAGACCTGGCCAGCCGCCGGCCGGGGCCGGGGCGGCAGGACGGCGGTGTAGAGGCCGTGGGGGGTTTCGGCGAGGGTGATGCGCGGATCCGCCACCGCGCAGGCGCCGCAGCCGATGCAGTAGCCGTGGGTCACCACCGCGGCCAGCACCGCCGCGGGGTCGTCCGGGGGAGGGAAGGGCGGGGGGACGGTGGTCATCGCGCGCCTCGCGGGGTGGGGGTGGGAAAGACCTGACGGCGCAGACCGCGCCAGTAGAGCCACGTCAGCACGAGGTCGCTGATCACCGTGGCCACCGCCGCGCCGGTCGCGGCGAAGGCGGGAATCAGGGCCAGATTGAGGGCCACGTTCAGCGCCGCGGTCAGCCCCATGTAGCGGACCTTGCGGTGGATATGCTCCCGGGTGCTCAACACCGCGCCCATGCCGGTGGCGACAAAGCGGAAGGGGACGGCGCAGGCCAGCACCATCAGCAGGTCGCTGGCGGCGGCATAGGCGTCGCCGAACAGCAGGCGGATCAGCGGCGGCGCCAGCCCCCACAGCGCCAGCCCGGCCAGCACGCCCAGCCCGGCCAGGACGCGGACGCTGGCGCGATAGGCCTGGTGGAAGCGCGCGCGGTCGTGATGCGCCCAGCGGTGCAGCTTGGGCTGCAGGTATTTCTGCACCAGGGCGGTGGGCAGCAGATAGACGCCGACCAGGGCGACAAACGCTACCTGGTAGACGCCGGCGGCGGCGGTGCCCACCAGCAGGCTGAGCAGGAGGATGTCGCTCTGGAAGTAGATCAGGTAAAACAGGCTGCCGAGGCCATAGGGCCAGGCCGCGCGGGCCACGGCGCGCCCGGACGGCACGGGCGCGGCGGGGGCCGCCACGGGCTGATGGCCGCGCAACCGCAGGCGGCGCAGGGCGCCGGGACGCGCCCAGACCAGGGTCAGGCCCAGGGTGAGGAACGCCACCACCAGCCAGACGCCGGCCACCTGGGGCACGCTCACTGCCGGGCCGGCCACGCCCAGCAGGCCGCCGAGCAGCCCCAGGCGCAACCAGGGCGGCGCCGCCTGCAGGAGCGCCAGGGTACGATACCGTTCCTCCAGCTGCAGGCGCGCCGCGGCCAGTTCCAGGCCCAGCTGCGCCGCCACCTGGCCGGCGAGCAGGGCGATGACCAGGCCCACCCCCGGGGGGGCGCCCCCGGCGGCCCAGGCCAGCAGGCCGGCGGTGACCAGCGCGGTGCTGAGCGCGGCGAACCGATAGCTCCCCGGCAGCCAGCGGTGGGCCTGATAGCCCTCTTCCCCGTAGCGGCGCAGCCACAGCGGCGCCAGTCCCAGCCCGGCGAGCGGCGCCGCCAGGGAGACGCCGCTCCAGGCCGCGGCGAACAGGCCATAGTCGGCGGGCCCCAGGATGCGGGCCTGCACCACCTGGGTCAGGAAGGTGGCCGCCGCGCCGGAAAGCGCCCCCAGCCACAGGGCGGCCAGGGCGGCGAGGGTGTGCCGGGAGAGGCGCATCAGCGGCGGGGGACCGTCAGCGCCCCCACCACTGCCGCAGCGCCTCCCGGCTGGCCTGCCGCGCCGGTTCCAGGGCCGCGCGCAGCTGGGTGGTGAGGGCCGGCGCCTGGGCGCGCAGGACCCGGAAACGCGCTTCCAGGGCGGCGGCGGTGGCCTGCGGCAGCGGCAGCACATACTCCCGGGTGCCGAGCAGCTGTTGGTTGATGCCGGTGGCCTTGACGCTGTAACTGAGCGACAGGGTGGGGATGCCCTGCGACAGCGCGGCGAGGGTGGTGTGGGTGCGGGCGCCGATAAAGGTCTGGCAGCGACCGATGAGCCCCTTGTACTGGGCGGCGTTCCACGTCGGGGGCGCGAGCCAGACGGCGCCGCGCACCGCCGGCTCCAGGCGCGCTTCCAGGGTGCGCAGCACCTGATAATCATCCGCGCCGCGGCGGCCGGGGCGGGCCATGACGTGGGGGATGAGGACCACGAACAGGTCGTCGCGCCGCACCCGCGCGCGGACGAATTGGGCCATTTCCCGATAGAAATCCAGCCCGTGGCGGGTGGCCAGCTGGTAGGCGATCGGGCTCAGATTGAGCCCGAGCAGCTGCTTGCCGGCCGCCTGGGCGTGGTCGAGCCGCGGCGCCGCCGCCATCTCGGCGGGCAGATGGAAGGCGGGATCGGTCGCCAGGGTCAGATTCTTCACGCCCGCGGCCGCCAGATAGTCGCGGGAGAGGGGCTCGCGGACGACCACGCCGGTGAAGCGGCGCAGATGGGCCAGCAGGGCCCGCTCCAGCGCGGGATGGGCATGAAACGGGCCGACGGAGGCCCCCCACAGCAGGGTGGGGATGCCGGCGTCCAGCGCGGCCGCGTCCAGGCTGGCAATGCGCACCGGCGGACCGTAATCGAGGGAGTACATGTCGCCGCCCAGGGACAACACCCGGTCCGCGGCGGCGAGCGCGGCGCGCTGGCGGGGATTAAGCGGCAGCCGGGTGACCCCGTCGTGGCGCGCCGGCCAGCGGCGCGCCATCAGGAAGCGCCAGGCGTGGTGCCACAGGGGGCGGGGATAGGTGGGGACAAAGCGCACGCCGGCCGCCTCATGTTCCGGCCATTGCTGGCGGTCGAACGCCGGCAGATCACTGGGGACCAGGATCTCGGCGCCCGGGGCGATCTCGTTGAGCAATTGACAGGTGGAGCGCACCAGCGCTTCGCAGCCGCGGTTGGCGAAATTACGCTGGCCAGTGAGATAGATGCGCACAAGAAGCCCCTATTGATGGAGAAGAAGACAGCGAAATCCGCGCCTGACGAACACCTGCCTGGTGGGTCATGGTGAGCAGCGGCTTTGCGGTATTCCATCGTTATATAAAAAAAGACGGTAATGATTACAAAATGCCCGTCGTACCCGGTTGATTTGCTGGCCTGACCGCCTTCACGACTCCGGCACACGCGCGGGGCCGGCTGTCCACCCGGGCCGGTGACGGCGCACGCTCCGCCCGAGACCGCCCAGCAGGGCGCCCGCGCAGGCGCCGGGACTGGCGCGGCAGCCGCGCGTGAGATAGGTCCAGCAGGCCGCCGCCTCGCCCTCGGTGAGGGCCAGGCCCGCCAGGCGGCCATACAGCGCGCCCTGAGCGCGGGCGCGGTGTCGGTCCGGTAACGCCTGCAGTTCCGCGGCGAACGTCCGCCAGAAGGCTTCCACGCCGGCGAGAATCACCTGCGCCCGGCGCCGGCCGCTGAAGTTTTTCCGATAGAGCGACTGCGGCAGGTAATCCACGGCGCCGTGTTGCAGCAGTCGCACCACCAGGGCGACATCCTCCTTGGCGCGCAGCCCGTGCGGAAACCCGCCGAGCGCCTGCACGGTGTCGCGCCAGCACAGCAGCCCGCTGGTGCTGATGATGTCCTGGCGGAACAGCAGCAGATCGTCCGCAAACCGCGTCCCGACCTGACGGGTCTGCAGGCGGCCCTGTTCATCGTGCGCCGCGCAGAAATTCGCCACCGCCGCCGGGCGCCGGGCGCACAGCGCGGCATACTGGCGGGCGAGTTTATCGGGATAAAACACGTCATCGGCATCGGCAAAGGCCAGCACCTGGCCGCGGGCATGGGCCAGCGCCAGGTTGCGCGCGGCGGCCGGCCCCTGGTTGTGGGCGCTGCGCAGGGCCAGCAGCGGGCGGGGCGCCGGTGTGGCCAACAGGACCTCCCAGGTGTGATCCGGGGAGGCGTCGTCGACGACGATGACCTCGAAATCGGCGAAGGTCTGGGCGAACAGGCTGGCGAGGGTGGCGGGGAGGGTGGCCGCGGCCCGGTAGGCCGGGAGGATGACCGACACGGCGACCGCGGCGGGGGCGGGCGGCCCCCGCCGTTCGCGCTGCGCAGGTGCGCGGGGTGGGGTGGCCATGGGCGTCAGGCACCGCCGGCGGCCAGGGTCAGTGCCGGACAGCAGGCGGCATTTTGCTGCGCCAGTTCGGCGAAGCGGCGCTGCCAGTCGTCGCGCAGGGTCTCGCGGGGCGGGGGGTGGACCGGGGTGGCGCCGCGGGTCAGGGCGTGCAGGCGCAGCATGGCGTGCTCGAACACCCAGCGCGTCACCGGGTTGTCCATCAGGCCGGGATGGAGTTGGCGCGCCTGGCGCGCCAGGATGCGCGCGCGGCGGGCGAGCGGCTGGGTGAGGTCCGGGACCGCGTTGGGGTAGACGGCAAAGTCGAAGTCATGGGTGGGCAGCCCGAGAAAGTCCAGCACCGCGCCCATGAAGGCGGGGGAGGCGATCTGCTGGGTGTCGATATTCGCCAGGCGCACCCGTTCCAACCCGAACAGCGCGCGGGCCCGGGTGACGGCGGGGGTCAGCGCCGAGGCCTTGTGGTAGCCGCCCAACAGCCAGTGCGCGCGCTCGCCCCGCGCCTCCTCGTCCAGGGCCTGTTCGAAGCTGCGCGTTTCCTCGCCACGGGAGACGGAGAAGCGGAAATGGGAGCGGGCGCGCGGCAACGGCGCGCGATGCAGGAAAACGAAATAGGGGTCGATGTCCCGGTCCGCGGCGATGGCGGCGAAGGCCTCGGGATGGACGCAATACAGGGTGCTGGCGTCGATGTGCAGCGTGGCGGGCGCCCCCGCGCGCAGATTATGCAGATAGGCCGCGCGGTCCTGACAAAATCCCAGCGTGGGGTACGGCCGGCGGGCGCGACCCTCGTAAGCGTACAACCGCGCGGCGTCCCCGGCGGGTAAAAAGAAATGCGGTTCCTTGTGCCGCGGCGCGGCGACGGCGGGGTGTTGCCCCAGGAGCGAGGCCAGGGTGGTGGTGGCGCAGCGGGGCAGTCCGGGAATGAAGACGATTTTCAGCATGGGCGGTCGCGGGGGTCTCCGTGGTGGGGGTGAGGGGGGCCGCCCCCGCGCGCGGGGGTGACCGTCGGGGCGCGGGCGTCAGCGCCCGCCGGGGTCGGGCGCCGGCGTCCAGGGAGCCGGCCGCGGCGGCGCGGCGGGCGCCCCGACCACGTCGATGACCAGGCGCCCGGCGAGGAGATCGCGGGCCAGGCGCAGGGCATGACGGGGATAGTCGAGCAGGTAGCGGCGCACCGTGTGCGGTTCCTGGACCATGCGATACAGAAAACGCAGCTGCAGGCGATTGATCCAGTCCGGGTAGTAGCGCAGGGCCGCGCTGCCGGCCGTCTGGCGGATGAAGCCGCCGCAGGTCAGCGCCGTGCCGGTAAAGCCGTGGGCGCGGGCGGCGGCGATGAAGCGCTCCTGCAAGCCGCCGCCCAGGCCCACCAGCAGCACGCGGGCCGGGGAGGCGGCAAGCGCCTGACAGGTGGTGGTCCAGTCCTGGGCGGGGAAATACCCGGGGTGAGCGCCCACCACCCGTAAGCCGGGATAGTGCGCGCTCAGCTTGGCGACGAACGCCGCCAGTTCCTCCGCCCGGGCGCCGACCAGGTAGAGGGGGAGACCGGCGTCCTGGCAGTTAGCGAAGACCGCCGGGGCGATGGAGGTATAGTCGAAACTGACCCGCGGCAAACGCGGCAGACGGCCGCCCGTCAGCAGGCGTAGCAGCCCGAGCAGCAGGAAGCCGTCGCCATACCAGACGAAGTCGCGGCGCTGCGCGGCTGGGACGGCCAGCACCGGGTATAAGGACGCCAGATTCACAAAGGAGATCGACGTGCCGGGGGCAAAATCCAGGGTGAACGCGCGGGCAAAGGTCAGGCGTTCCGCCGGTGGGGGACGGGTGGTCATCCGGGGGGTTACTCCAGGCGAGAAGGAACGGGCGGCCGGCGGGGCGCTCAATAGGCGGCGTGGCCGCCAAAGCCCCGCAACACGGTGCGCAGAATGATCTTGAGATCCAGCCACAGCGACCAATGGCGGATATACCAGAGGTCATGCTCGACGCGTTTGACCATCTTGTCCTCGGTGTCCGTTTCGCCGCGCCAGCCGTTCACCTGCGCCCAGCCGGTGATGCCGGGGCGCACCAAATGGCGCAGCATGTAGCCGTGGATCTTGCCGCGGTACAGCTCGTTATGGGCGATGGCATGCGGGCGGGGACCGACGATGGACATCTCGCCGCGCAGGACGTTGAGGAATTGCGGCAGTTCATCCAGGGAGGTGCGGCGCAGCAGGGCGCCCACCCGCGTCACCCGCGGGTCCTGGCGCTGCGCCTGGGTCACCACCGGGCCGTCTTCACACACCGTCATGGTGCGGAATTTCCACACCTGGATCTCGCAACCATTGATGCCATAGCGCCGCTGTTTGAACAGCACCGGTCCCGGTGAGGAGCGCTTGACCGCCACGGCGATCAGCGCCAGCGGCAGGGCGATCAGCGGCAGGATCAGCGCGGCGCCGAGCACGTCTTCCAGGCGTTTCAGCCAGCCGGCGACCCCCCAGAACGGCGTGTCATAGACCGACACCAGCGGCACGCCGTGCAGACTGGACCAGCGCCCTCCGGTGAGCGGCCCGGTGACCAGCGGCGGGACGAGAAACACCGAGACGGTGGTGTCGGCGAGCTGGTCGATCAGCCGCTGCGCCAGGCGCCAGGCCGCCGGGGGCAGGGCGATATAGATGATCGCCACCTCGCCGCGGCGGGCGAGGCGCTCAATCTGCTGCAACTGCGCGGCGTGGCGGTCGGCGTCGCCCGCGGTGTATGCCAGCGCCGTGTGCAGTTCCAGCCCCAGCCACGGCTGCCGGGCGAGGGCGTGGGTCAGGTGGCGGGCGGCGGCGCCGCTCCCCCACACCAGGGTCGGGCGGCGGGTGGCCAGCGGTACCGCGAGCCGGGCGTAGAGCGGGCGGTAGAGCAGGCGCCATCCGCACAGGGCCAGGGGCACGGCGAGCAGCCACAGGCCGGTGGCGGTGCGGGAAAAGGAGGCGGTGGTTTTTAGGGCGTAGGCGAGGGCCAGCAGGATGAGGACCACCTGCAGCCACACGCCGCCGATGACCAGCCACTGGCGGCCGGGGGCCTCGGCCAGCCAGGGTCGGTAGAGGTGGCGCGCGTCGCCGAGGAGGACAAACAGCCCCGCAGCCAGGGCGGCGAGGACGACGTAGTCGGTGGTCAGCGGAATCTGGCGCCCCCAGACGAAGAGCGCGAGCAGTCCGGCGATGACCGTGAGGTCGACGACCTTGACCAGAAAGGCGGCGGCGACGTGGGGCGTGCCGGCGGTATGCGCGGGCAGGGAGAGGGTGTCGGCATGACTGGACATGGGGAACGCGGTCTCGGGACGTGATCAGGCGCCGGCGCGGGCCGGCGGGAGGGTCAGTTGAGGGGTGGGGCGGTCGTCACCGGCCACCGGGTGGCGCGGGCGGCGGCGGAGCAGGTGCCGCCACGGGCGGCGCGGCGGGGCGGGCGCGCCGGCGGGGGGGCAAAAAACACCCCGGCCAGGACGGCAAAGACCAGCTGGTTGAGCGGGATCCGCAAGCCATAGTCGACCAGCTCATGGCCGGCGACGAGCAGCAGCCCCAGGCCGGCCCCCAGCGGGAGGGGGTTCGCCGCCGCCCGGCGCGCCGCGCGCACCACCCGGTAGCCCTGGAGCCAAAAGGCGCCGAGGGCGGCACTCAGCAGCAGCGCGCCAGGGGCGCCGGTTTCCACCAGCCATTCCAGGTAGTCGTTGTGCGCGTGGTTGAGCACCACGTCGGGCAGGGTCACCGGCTGGGCGGGGGGCATGACCAAGGCGTAGGTGCCGGGACCGCTGCCCAGCGGCCACCAGGCGCGCAGCACCTCCAGGGTGACGGTGAGGATGCGCGGGCGGGCATCCGCCAGCAGGGCGTCGACGCTGAAGCGGGCGATCACCGGCGCCAGACCCATGACGCTGGCCACGCCCAGGGCGAACAGCAGGAGGCCGCCGGCGACGCCGAGGGCGCGGCCCGCGCGCCACCGGGGGGCGCCCAGGGTGAGCGCCAGGACCAGCCCCAGCAGGGCCAGGGTGATGCCGGTGCGGGAGCGGGTGAAGAGGAGGCAGAGCAGGAGGAAGGCGGCCACCGCGCCATAGCCCAGGGCGCGCTGACGGGCGGCGGCCGCGTCCGGGCGCTGGCCCGCGGGCGGGCGCAGGGTGAGCAGCACCGCCAGCGGCACCAGCATTTCCAACAGCAGCGCCAGGTGGTTGCGGTTGGTGAAGCTGCCGGTGGCGGAACCGGCGTGCGCCCCCTGCGCCAGCAGCCAGGCGGAGCCGCTGCTGGCGCTGGCGAATTGCAGCAGGCCATACAGGCCCTGGGCGACGGCCAGGGCGAGGAGCAGCCCCAGCAGCCGGACGTGGTGCGCGGGGCCGAGCTGGCGCACGGCGAGAAACACCGCCAGCGGCGCCAGCAGGTCCAGGGCCACCGCCCAGGTGGCGAAGGGGGCGAGGCTCAGGGGCGCCCAGGCCGGTTCGCCGGCCCCCAGCCACGTGCCCGGCGCGTGGTACCGCGCGTGCCCGCCTAGGTCGGCGAGCCCGGCGGCGGGCAACGGCAGGAGGTAGAGCCAGGGGAGGAGGGCGAGCGCCGCCAGCCCGGCGGTCAGGCGCGGGGCCGGCCGGACCGCCGGCGCCCCCCCCAGGGCCGCGCCCAGGGTCAGGACCGCCCCCGCCTGCAACCCGGTGCTGGTCAGGGGGCCGGGCCAGACGGCGACCGCCAGGGCGGCGGCCAGCAGGGCGGTGACGGCCCAGGTGAGGCGCGTGGCGGCCCGCGCCGCCGGGGTCCGGGCGTCAGGCGTCATCGGCAGCTCCCGCCCGCCTTCCCCCGCGCGGGCGGTCCCAGCGGGGCAGCCAGCGCCGCAGCCCGCCCGGCGGGCGCCGTACCGGGAGCGAGCGGGTCAACCCCGGGGGGGCGGGCACGGCCTGGGGCGGGCGCTGGGCGAGGATGGCCGCCGGCCGGTCCACCACCAGGCGCGTGGCTTCGTCGGCGCCCAGGAGTTGGGCAGCCCGCGCTCGCGCGGCGCTCAGTTCCGGGCGGCGCCGGTGGGGATCGTGGGCGTCGCTGGCCAGGACGTGAATCAGACCCTCGGCGGCAAACCGCTCACTCCAGCGCTGGGCGTGGCGACCAAAGCCCCCGAGCAGCGCCCCGGCGGTGACCTGCAGCCAGGCGCCGGCCTGGGCCGCCTGGAGAAACCACGGGTAGTGGGTTTCATCCAGCCAGTCCAGCCGTTCGGGGTGGGTAATCAGGGGGATGAAATCCGCCTGCAGCGCGTCCTGGATCTGAGCCAGGAAGCGCGCCGGAACGGCATGATGGGGTGGCTCCAGGAGAAAGTACCGGCTGGCGGCCAGGGTGGGATAGCGCCCGTCGCTCAGGGCGGAAAGGCATTCGGGCGTGAGGTAGATATCCGCGCCGGCACTGACGGCCAGGGGGATGTCGTGCGCCTGCAGTTCCTGGCGAAAACCGGTCAGGGCGGCGGCAATCACGGCAGCGGTATGGGGGTAGAGCCCCGGATAGATATGCGGCGTGCAGACGCTGTGCGTGATGCCGTCCGCGACGGCAATCCGCGCCATGGCCAGGGCGTCTTCCAACGTCGCGGGCCCGTCGTCAAGAGCCGGGAGTAAATGACAGTGCAGATCGATCACGGCAGCGGATTTAGCCTCGTTTAGACCCCGGGAATGACGCCGATACTCGGCGGGAATGCGGGCGCCATATTACCCGGATGCCAGCGCCGACGTTCTGACCGGTACTGACATTTCTGACCAATTCTGACCGGCGGTTTCACGGCCCCAGGCGGGGTGTGCATCGGGCGGAACGTGCCGGCGGCTTGCCCGCGACTGCGGCGGGGGGTGGGTGCGGCGGGGGACGGGTGCGATGGGGAGCCGGCACGGCGGGGCGGGGGGCGTGTCGCCCCTGGTGGGGTCCGCCGGCCAGGTAGCGGGCTGATTTGGTGTTCTAATCGACGGTGGTTATACTAGGTAGGTAATGGATACGCAATGCAGCGGCACATGCCGGATGGATCGGCGGTTATCGGGCGCACCCGTGAGGGCTGCGCCCGGGGCGACCCGGCCGGACAGACCTGCTATCCAGTTGTTTTTAATAGCTTAAACCTGAATTTGCGCGAGGTATACGCGACCTGTGGGTACCAAAAGACGTCTGGGCTACACCCGCTCCGAGATCTATCTGCCCCGCCATCTCGCCGAGGCCCTGGAGCCGCTGCGCACGTCGGAACAGCGGTCGGTGTCCAAGGTGATCGTGGCCCTGTTGCGCGACTATCAGGCGGGCACGCTGGCGCTGCCGCCCCCCTGGAGCGGGGCGGCGCCGACCCCGGAACCCGGCGCGGGCCCGGCCCCCTAGGGGGGGCTGGCGCCCGACCCTGGCCCGGCGCGGCACCGCGCCACGGGCACGACGCATCCCAGCCACCTAAAACGGAGGAAGCGAGTCAGGCGGCGCGCGTGGCGCCCGCCCGCCCCGTCCCCAGGACGGGGTCTCGCGCAAACGACAGGTCAACTACCCCGGCCTGAAGGCCGGAGCTTGAAAGAGCTGGGTTGACCAGGGAA
>CALMNY010000283.1 GCA_937872125.1 uncultured Candidatus Competibacteraceae bacterium
CCCGGTGCGGTCTTTGACGGAATATTCGAGAGCGATCATCAGGGGTGGCGCCGGGCCCGGGCAAGGGCGGTGACTCGCAGGGAGCGGCCGCAACCGGTGAGGCGTATCCTCCGTGTGCAGTGGCATGACCGACAATGGCCGGCCGGCGGACGGGGCGGAGCCGCCGGCACCGGAAGGCCGCGTTACTGCCCGACGCCAGCAGTCGCACGCCGTGTGCGGACCGGGTGCTCGTCGCGAGTATGCAGGGCCTGACCCGTGCAGTTTACCGAGGATGGTCGCTGGGGTCAGGGATTATTTTCTGACCAATTCTGACGGCGTTCTTGCGCGGTGATGACGGACCGGCGCCCGCTCCGGTAGCGGCATCTTCACGGGATTAATGTTGCTTGGCTATTTGCATTACCGACCTGTTTGGTTAGACTGAATACTGCCGAAGCGCCGGCGGCGACGTTCCGCGCCGGACGATAGACGAGGAAAGAGCGGTCAATAACCCCGCCCTGCAGGGCGAGGCTTGAAAGAGCCTGATTGACCAGACTTAGTAGCAAACGGCTACTACGTTGTGCAGAAGTAAAAGACCCACCAGCGAATGCTTCACCCGTTCGCTGCCCTGGAAGCGGTATCTGCAGACAACCTCTGGGTAAGGACGAAACGGGGTACTGCCAGGCGCAAGCCGAAGCTGCTGCACAACATGGTCGAGGTGAGAGAGCGTCGGCGCCGTCCGGCCTCCGTAACCAGGCCCGTAAGGGCAAATTAGAGGGTTGGAAATGTCGGTATTCGTTTTGGACCGGCACGGTAAGCCGCTCATGCCATGCACCGAGAAGCGGGCGCGCCTGCTCTTGACGCGGGGCCGGGCGCGGGTGCATCGCGTCGTGCCCTTCGTCATTCGGCTCATCGACCGGAAGGCCAGTGACGGTGAATTTCAAGCGGTGCGCGTCAAACTTGATCCTGGCAGCAAAATCACCGGGATGGCCATTGTGCGCGAGGCAGGTGACAGACAGGTGGTGCTGGGCTTGATCAACTTAATTCACCGGGGACGGCAGATCAGCGAATCACTCACGGCCAGACGCCAGATGCGCCGCCGACGCCGCGGGAACCTGCGCTACCGTGCGCCCAGGTTTAATAACCGCGCCAAGGCCCCCAAATGGCTGGCGCCAAGTCTGCGCCACAGCCTTGAAACCACACGGTCGTGGCGGCATCGGTTGGACCGCTGGGCGCCGATGTCCGCCCTCTCCATGGAGCTGGTTCGCTTTGACATGCAACAGCTTGAGAACCCGGAAATCAGCGGCGTCGCTTACCAGCAAGGCGCGCTTGCCGGCTACGAAGTGCACGAGTACCTGCTGGAAAAATGGGGCCGCAAATGCGCCTACTGTGGGGCGGAGCACGTCCCTTTGCAGGTCGAACACCTCCAGCCACGGGCCAGGGGCGGCAGTAACCGTATCCGTAATCTGACGCTTGCTTGCCAGCCGTGCAACCAGAAAAAGGGCTCGGCCTCATTAGAACCGTTCCTGGAACAGCAGCCAGACGTGTTGAAACGAATTCAATCGCAAGCGCAGCGTCCCCTCAAGGATGCGGCCGCCGTCAACAGCACCCGCTGGGCGCTTGCCAATTTACTGCCATCATTCGGTCTTGATGTTGAGAAATCGTCAGGGGGCCGCACCAAGTACAACCGTACCCGCCTGGGTATTCCGAAAGACCACGCGCTGGACGCTGCCTGTGTAGGCGCGGTCGCTGAGGTAAGCGGCTGGAAAAGACCCGTTTTGATCGCCAAGGCGATGGGGCGCGGTTCGCATCAGCGTACCCGGCTCGACCGATTTGGATTCCCGCGCGGCTACTGCCTGCGAACCAAGTTTGTCCACGGCTTCCAGACGGGCGACCTGGTGCGTGCGGCAGTGCCTAAAGGCAAGCACGCGGGGGTGCATTACGGAAGGGTAGCGGTACGCGCCACCGGGTTCTTTAACGTCGGCGCAAGACAAGGGATCAACCACCAACACTGCATCCTCGTGCAACGCGGATGTGGTTATCAGTTCAATCAATCAGATAGCAACTACCGCAAGGAAATACGAGAAGAAGGGCTTGCTCCGCAAGCCGCGCTATCCCTCCCCGGCCTGAAGGCCAGGGTTTCTCGCGCAGTCTGATGACGAGGGCAATCCCCTTAGCGTGGTCCCCCGCAGACGCTGCCGCCCTGGAGCAGGTCCAGGCGACGCTGGACCACTGGCTGATCACCACCCCGGCGGCCGACCAGCCCGCGGTGGCGCGGGCGCTGGCCCACCTGCGGACCACCCTGGGCCGCCTTGGGCGCCCGCCCGGGGTCGCCCCCGGGGTGAGCGCGGCGTTGACCGGCGGCGCCTTGGCGGCGGTGGACCAGGCCCGGCTGGCGGTGGAGGCGGCCCTGGCCGCCGGCGGGGAGGAGCAGCCGGAGGTCTGCGCGCCGCTGCGTCAGGCACTGGAGCCCCTGTATGTCCGGGAACGAGACGCCTTCGCCTGGGAAAACCACCACTTCAATCAGATGCGCCGGGAACTGGGCGCCCTGGCCGTGTGGTCGCTGTTCGGCGCCGGCGATTTGCGCGCCCCTCATCCCTTGGGCCCGGTGTCCCGGCTGCTGTATCGCGTTCATTGGGGGCCGGTGGCCGTGGAGCGGCCCATCCGCGGGGACACCTGGCTGGACCTGTATCGGGCGGCGGAGGCCTGTATCCGCGCCTCCGGGGACCGCCATCACCTGTTTATCGAGGAACTGATGCCGGTGGCGGATCGGGTGGCGACGCTGGAATTGCGAACCGGCAGTTGAGTACCCACGGCGTGGGGCGCCGTCACCGGACTGCGCCCCCGGCCCCGCGCCGCGCCCTTCTGGCGTAGTAGGATATCTCTCTCTTTCCCCACCGGAGCCTTGCCCCATGCGCTACCTCATCGAGATCGCCACCGACAACGACGCCTTCTTTCCCGAGCCGGGACCGGAGCTGGCCCGCATCCTGCGCCACCTGGCGGAGCGGATCGAGACCGCCAGCCCGGATGAACTGGCCGCGGGCGTCCGGCTGCTGGACTACAACGGCAACCGCGTCGGCAGCGCCACGCTGGCCGAGGATTGACGACCGCCGCCCAGCGGGGCCGCTGCCCTACCCTGCCCTACCCTGCCCTACCC
>CALMNY010000284.1 GCA_937872125.1 uncultured Candidatus Competibacteraceae bacterium
CGCCGTTTCTGAGACCCGCCATCGAGGAACTGGCCAAGACGGACCGCGCATGAAAGCGGCTATTCTGAGCAGCATTCACCTGGCCGGACGGCGGGTGGAATACCGGCTGATCCGCTCGAAAGCAGCCAAGCGGCTGCGGGTACGGGTAGGGCCAGCGGGCGTTGAAGTCGTACAGCCCGCTGCCCAAAGAGCCGGCGCGGTCGAGGCGTTCCTGCACGCCAACGATCAATGGATCATCGCCCAACTGGAACGGGTCGAGCGTCTGTACCCGGTGCGGCGGCCGCAGATCAACGAGGGCGGCGAAATTCTCTACCGGGGTACGCCGACGCCGGTTCAGATCATGGACCACATCCACCGCCAAGGTCCGGCCAAGGTCATTTTTGAACAGGATCGTCTGATCATCGTTCGCGGACGGGAATCGCCCATCGCGCCGGCGAAGACCCTGGAGAACTGGCTACGCAAGCAGGCGCGCGTCGCCATCGAGCAGCACGTCGCCGTGGTGGCCGTTCAGGTCCGGCGTACCCCATGCACTATCTATATCATGGATCAGCGCACCCGCTGGGGAAGCTGTTCCTCGCGCCAAAATCTCTCCTTCAACTGGCGGCTGATCATGGCCCCCGAATTCGTATTGCACTATCTCGTGACGCATGAAGTCGTTCACCTCGCTATCCCCGATCACTCGAAACGGTTCTGGCTGACCGTGCAAAGCCTCTGCCCCGAAACCGAACGCGCCAGGCAATGGCTGTGCGCCCACGGCGCGCGGCTGTATGTGGATTTCAGACCAGAGGGTTGATCGAACCATCCATCCAGCGTGGTGGATTACTCTGGCGCTAACGGGCGGTCCCGGCGCTTACCCTTGCGCCGCGATAATTCGGCATAAAGATCATGCTCGTCGGCATCCACGATCCGCACTTCGGCAAACTCGCCGACCGGCAACGCGCCACCATTCTCGATAAACACCGCGCCGTCAATTTCCGGCGCATCGGCGCTGGATCGGGCGATGGCTCCGCCCTCCTCGTCGTGCGCATCCACCAGCACCTTCAGAACCTGCCCGACCTTGCCTTGCAACCGCCGGGCGCTGATCCCGGCCTGCAACGCCATCAAGCGGGCTTGCCGGTCCTGCTTGATCTCCTCCGGCACGGGATCGGGCAGGGCGTTAGCGGCGGCTCCCTCCACCGGCGAATAGGTGAAACAACCCACCCGATCCAGTTCCGCCGCCGCCAGAAATTCCAGCAACTGCTCAAACTCCGCCTCGGTTTCGCCAGGAAATCCCACGATGAAGGTGCTGCGCAGAGTCAATTCAGGGCAGATTTGCCGCCAGCGCCGGACGCGCGCCAGTGCGTCGTCGGCATTGGCCGGCCGCTTCATCGCTTTCAGAATACGCGGGCTGGCGTGTTGCAGCGGGACATCCAGGTAGGGCAGCAACCGACCTTCCGCCATCAGCGGGATGAGGTCATCCACATGAGGATAGGGATAGACGTAATGCAGCCGCACCCACGCGCCGAGTTCGCCCAGAGCAGCGGCCAGCGGGGTCAGGTGGGTCTTGAGCGGGCGGCCATTCCAGAAGCCGGTGCGGTAGCGCACGTCTACCCCGTAGGCGCTGGTATCCTGTGACACAATCAGTAGTTCGTGCACGCCGGCGCGGACCAGGTTTTCCGCCTCCTGCAGCACCTCGCCGACCGGACGACTGACCAGATCGCCGCGCAACTGCGGAATGATGCAGAACGTGCAGCGATGGTTGCAGCCTTCGGCAATTTTCAGATAGGCGTAATGCCGGGGCGTCAGCTTGATCCCCTGCGGCGGCACAAGATCAAGAAATGGATCGTGCGGTCGGGGCAGATGCGTGTGAATCGCTGCCATCACCTCCTCGCAGGCGTGCGGCCCGGTCACCGCCAGCACGCTGGAATGCAAATCGCGCACGACGTTGCCTTTCGCGCCCAGACAGCCGGTGACGATCACCTTGCCGTTCTCCGCCAGCGCCTCGCCGATGGCGTCCAGCGACTCCGCTACCGCTGCGTCGATAAAGCCGCAGGTGTTGACCACGACCAGATCCGCTGCCGCATAGGTCGGGGCGATCCCGTAGCCCTCAGCCCGCAACCGGGTCAGAATCTGCTCGGAATCCACCAGGGCCTTGGGGCAACCCAGGCTGACGAAACCGACCCTCGGTTCAGAACTCATCGTCATTTCCATCCAACAAGGCTCGAAAGAGCACAACGGCGGCCACACGGACCGGAATTCAGGGCAGACGCAGCCTTGCGGCTTAACGCCTAAACTCGCTATAGTTTAATACTTTTCGTAGCCCGCCAGGCGCCAGCGCCCAAGCGCTGTCCAGACGCGGATCGGCTCATCGTATTGCGAAGGTTTCGGCATTCATGAAGAAAGATATTCATCCCGCCTACCGCGAAGTCGTGTTCCAGGACATCTCCACCGATTTCGTATTCCTCACCCGCTCGACGATTTCCACCAAGGAAACCATTCAGTGGACCGATGGCAAGACTTATCCTCTGGTCAAGGTGGAAGTGTCCAGCCATTCACATCCGTTCTACACCGGCAAGCAGAAAATCGTGGACACTGCGGGCCGCGTGGATCGCTTCCGCCGCAAGTACGGTCTGTCCTGAGCTGCGCTGGCTTCCTGACCCTCAAGGCATCGGCAACGATGCCTTTTTTGTCCGCCGCTAACCCTGTCTGGGGATTTTGCGGCAACGTGACATCTTAAGGTATGATTCCGCCTGCTTTAAATAAGGGCGCACAAGAACGCTGATAAACGCCAAAATGCCGCTGCAACAATGAAAAACCATCGCAGTGGCTGGCCAACCTGCTCTTGACTCATCAACCCACTTTGGAGGCGACACCATGACAACGATTACTTTTAAGGATGAGGGCAACGGAAAAGCGGTGCAGATGCCGGTGCTGGAGCCGACTTACGGCGCCCCGGTGGTAGATATCGGCAAGCTGGCCAAGGAGTTTGGCTACTTCACCTACGACCCGGGCTTCATGTCCACTGCCAGTTGCCAGAGCACCATTACCTATCTGGACGGCGACAAGGGTGAGCTGATGTACCGTGGCTATCCTATCGAGCAGTTGGCCGAACAGTGCAACTTCCTGGAAGTCTGCTATCTGCTGCTGTACGGAGAATTGCCCAACGCCGAAAAGAAGCAGATCTTCGAGACCAGCATCGCGCGGCATAACCGGATTCGCGAAAATCTGCGCCGTTTTTTCAACGGTTTCAACCACGACGCCCATCCGATGGCGATGATGATGGCTGTGGTCAGTTCGCTCTCTGCGTTTTTCCATGACCGGCTCAATATTCAGGACTACGAAGACCGCATGGTCACCGCTCGCCGGCTGATCGCCAAGATGCCGACCATCGCCGCCGCCTGCTACAAACACAGCATCGGCGATCCTTCGATCTACCCCCGCGACGACCTGAGCTATACCGGCAACCTGCTGTACATGATGTTCAGCCTCCCCGGCAAGCGTTACGAGATCAATCCCGTGGCCGAGCGGGCAATGGACATCCTGTTCACCCTGCATGCCGACCACGAGCAGAACGCCTCCACTTCCACCGTGCGGCTGGCTGGCTCCTCGGGCACCAACCCCTATGCGGCGATCGCGGCGGGCATCGCCACCCTGTGGGGACCGGCGCACGGCGGCGCGAATGAAGCCGTGATCCGGATGCTGGACCGGATCGGCGATGTATCGAACATTGACAGCTTTATCGCCAAGGTCAAGGACAAGAACAGCGGCGTGCGGTTGATGGGGTTTGGCCACCGGGTTTACAAGAGCTTCGATCCCCGCGCCAAGATCATCAAGGACGTCTGCCATCAGGTGCTGGACAGTTATGGCCACGATCCGCGCCTCGACCTGGCCATGCGCCTGGAGGAGATCGCCCTGAGCGATCCCTACTTCATCGAGCGCAAGCTGTATCCCAACGTGGATTTCTACTCCGGCATCATCTACAGCGCGTTGAAGATTCCGGTCGAGATGTTCACGGTGATGTTCGCCATCGCCCGTACCGCTGGCTGGATCACCCACTGGATCGAGATGATCACCGAAAAAGATCAGAAGATCGGGCGGCCGCGGCAACTCTACGTCGGCCAAGCGCGTCGCGATGTTCCAGCATTGAGCGCACGCTCGTAAGCACTACCGGCAGATAACAAAAAAGGCGATTCCTGGAATCGCCTTTTTTGTTGGATGGGTTTGGAGCTGCGTTCAACCCTCCCTCAACGTCACCGTCTGGTTTTCTGAGATTTGGCCGCCGGCTCGGTGCGAACAGCTACCTTGGTAATCTCTCGCTTCTCCAGTCTGGTTGACGCGACGGGCGTGGGCTTGGCCGGTGCTTTGCCAGACGACGCCATGATCGGCTTGGCGCCCTTGTCCGAGATCGCCATGGGCTTGGCTGTATTCATGGCCAGCATAATCGACTTGGTCGGTTTGGCTGCCACTGGCGTTGCTACCGGTCGGGCCGCCATGACCGGTTTGGCCACTGGCCGGGCTGCCATGACCGGTTTGGCCACTGGCC
>CALMNY010000285.1 GCA_937872125.1 uncultured Candidatus Competibacteraceae bacterium
AGCTTGTTGTACAGCCGGACGATGGCGTCGGTGCGCGGCTGACCGACCAGGAATTGCACGGTTAGCACCGCCAGGCCAGGCCGCGATACCGAGTAAACGTGCTCCACACCCTCGATTTCCGTCAGGACCTGCTCGGCGGGACTGCTGACCAGCTTTTCCACTTCCTGGGCGGTGGCGCCGGGGAAGGCGATGAAGACATTGGCGAAGGTGACGTTGATCTGCGGTTCTTCCTCACGCGGCGTGACCAGCACCGCGAACAACCCCATCAATAGCCCCACCAGCGCCAGCAGTGGCGTGATTTCGCTGAGCAGGAATTTTTTGGCGATGGCCCCGGACAGACCGAGATGCGGTTCGGCAACGTCGCTCATCTCACTTCCCCGCAGACCGCTGCTGCTCTTTCAGATAAACGCCGGCCTGGATCGGGTCCAGCGCCACTGGCTCATCCGGCTCCAGACCGGCCAGAATCTCAACTCTTTCGCCTTCAATCCGGCCAGGGCGCACCTGCCGTAAACTGATCTTGCCGTCTCGAACCACGTAGACGGCGCTGACCTCGCCACGTTGGACCAGCGCCGGTCGTGGTACGGTCAAACGCCGCTCTTCGCCGACCCGGAAAGCGATTTTGACAAACATGCCGGGGTAGAGTCCTTCCGTCTTTTTTGGCAGATAAACGCGGATCTTGAATACGTTGCTCTGCGGATCGGCGTAGGGGAAGAAGGTCAGCTTGGTGGCGGCGATGCTTTTGCCGCCGTTCGGTGGCAGCACCCGCGCCTGCTGGTGCTGGCGGACCGGTGCGATCAGGCGTTGCGGTACGTTGGCCACCACCCGCAGTTCATCCAGCGAGAAGCCGGTCATCAGCGGCTTGCCGGGCTGGACAGTTTCGCCCAACTGGACATGGCGTTCGAGTACGATGCCGCTGTAGGGGGCAGTGATCGTGGTGTAACCTAGCGACTCTTTGGCCTGGGAAACGCCAGCCTGCGCAGCGTCGAGCTTGGCCTTGGCGGCGCTGAGTCCGGCGGTGGCGGCGTCCATCTGCGCCTTGGATACCAGTTGCTTTTCATAAATGCCGCGCATCCGGTTGTATTCAGCCTGAGCTTCGAGATAACGGGCCTCGGCCTCGCGCAAACTGGCCTGGGCCTGCTCCAAACCAGCGCGCTGCTCGATATTGCGGATGCGGACGATAGGCGCGCCCTGGGGGACCATGTCAATGACATCCACCATGATCTCCTCAACCCGACCGGCGGTCTGGGCGGAGACCGTGCTCTGATTGACCGCCTCGATGACGCCATCGAGGATTTGTTCATCAGGCCGGGCGTGCAGTTGAGCAGTGGCCACCGGAACGTGCGATTCGGCGGCGAGCAGCATGGGCGTAACGGTGAACAGGCACCACAACAGTAAGGTGCGAACGGCTATGGGCATGACGGGTTTCCCTGAACCGGAAGCGATGCCGAATTGTATATTAGAAAAATCTAATATTTGCAAGCTAACCAACCCAAGATGGCAGCCGGATAGACCGGATATTCCGTAAAATGATTAGAAAAATTTATGCGCTAAGATGGGTGCGATGGTTCCGAATGAATCCGAATGATACATGGGGGCTGTGATGGCTGTGGTTCAGCCGTCCACCCGTATTCTGTTACTGGGCAAGCGCGGCAGTCTGGTGTTGTGGTTGGAAAACCTGTATTGCGCTTGTAGCCAACTGGGGCACGCCACGCACGTTTTTGCGGTCAACGGCGATACGTTGGGTTCGCGGTTGCGCGCCAAGTGGCAGGGCCGCGACACAGCAGCGACCGCTGCGTGGATGCTGGCTCGCTTCGAACGCGCACTGGCGAATTTTCGGCCGGATTTGGTGATTGTGGCGGGTGCGTTCGGCGTACCACTGGATTATTACCAGATTTTGCACGAGTTGCCTCGGCGGCCGTGGATCGCCGGACTGGTGGGCGACCGTTTTTCCAGGGATAGCCGGGAGCGGGCTGATTACTGCGACCGGCTCTATTTCACCGACACCTGCTTTTTTCGGGATGCGGAAGCCGCCGGTTTTGCCATGCCGGTCCGTTATTTGCCGCTGGCGGTAGATCCGGAACTGTTCCGTCCGAGCCAGGGGCCGCGTATTCCGGAGATGCTGTTCGTGGCCAGCCGCACCGAATTCCGCGAAGCCGTGGCGCGGGGGCTGGATACGCCAGCCCGGATTATCGGCACCGATTGGAGCGGGCTGGCGCGCGACGGGTTCCACCGAGTGCGAAACCGCAAGATCAGCCGCGCCCATCTCATTCGGCTTTATCAACGTCACGCCGCCGTGCTGAACGTGCGGAACGAGGCCAATGTCGAGCATGGGCTGAATCAGCGCAGTTTCGAGCCGCTGGCCTGTGGGGCGGTGGTGCTGAATGACGATTTGCCCGATCTGCCGCGCTGTTTTGAGCCAGGCCGGGAAATTCTGGTATATCGGGATCGCGAGGAACTCAACGCGCTAGCGGCCCGGCTGCGGCGCGAACCGGGGTTCGGGACCCGGATCGCCGCCGCCGGCCGGCGGCGGGTGCTGGCTGAACACACCTACAGCCATCGTATCCAGACGATCCTGAACGATTTGGGCTGACCTGAAACCGACGAGGCGCGCCCTGGCCCTGCCGATTCAAGCCGGACCGTTGATCGCGACCGTTCAGCGCGAGGAATAGCCGCTGGAAAGCGGTCAAAATTTACAACTTCTTTACATCACGCCCCATCTTTTTTACCCCATTTTTTCGGTCAGTTAATCAGACTGTAAGCCCTCGAATCTGTTGTCGTGTGGAGGTGCGCCATGGACGATCTGTTCATGCTGGGCGTCATGCTCGGTTTTTACCTGTTGATGACCTTTTTGATCGAGCTCTGCGCTTGGTTAGTCCGGAGGCGTTGACTGTATTCGTCATCCACCGATGCTCCATCGCATTATCCTTAATACGCGGAGGTGCCCCATGGATCTCGCTTATCTTGCTGGAATATCTCTATTTTTCATACTGGCCGCTGGCCTCACGGTCGGCTGTGCCAAACTGGGAGGTACACCATGACCTGGCTCTACGTTCTCAGCAGCCTCGTTTCGGTTGGGCTGCTGATCTATCTCGTCGCCGCCCTGCTCATGGCGGAGGATTTATGATGACCCCGCACGCCTGGTTGCTCCTCGGACTTTTCCTGCTCGTTCTCCTGGCGCTGGTCAAGCCGCTCGGCGCCTACATCGCGGAGGTGATGGAAGGCCATCCCATCCTGGCGCTGCGCCTCGGTGGTCCTATCGAGTCGGTGATCTACCGCCTCTGTGGCGTCCGCCGGGACGAAGAGATGGGATGGTTGCCCTACGCGCTCGCCCTCGTGCTGTTCAATGCGCTGGGCGTACTCGCTGTCTATGCCCTGCAACGGTTACAGCTCTGGCTGCCGCTCAATCCGCAACAACTGGCTAACGTCAGCCCCGATTCGTCGTTCAACACCGCCGTCAGTTTCGTCACCAACACCAACTGGCAGGGCTACGCCGGCGAGACGACGATGAGCTATCTGACCCAGATGCTGGCGCTGACGGTACAAAATTTCCTGTCGGCGGCAACGGGTATCGTCGTGGCCATCGCCCTGATGCGCGGTTTCGCCCGCCACACCGCGCACAACATCGGCAACGCCTGGGTTGATTTGACGCGGATCACGCTCTACGTGCTGTTGCCGCTGGCGCTGGCGTTCGCGGTGGTTCTGGTCAGCCAGGGCGTGATTCAGAATTTCGCCGCCTACCAGGACGTGACCACGCTGGAACACGCTACGCAAACTGTGGCCATGGGACCGGTCGCCTCGCAGGAAGCCATCAAGATGCTGGGCACCAACGGCGGCGGCTTCTTCAACGCCAACTCGGCGCATCCCTTTGAAAATCCGACGCCGCTGACCAACTTCCTGCAAATGCTGGCGATTTTTCTCATTCCGGGTGCGCTGTGCTACACCTTCGGCCGCATGGTCGGCGACACCCGCCAAGGCTGGGCCGTGCTCGCCGCTATGACCGTCCTGTTCGTGGTCATGGCTGTTGGGGCGATCACGTTCGAGCAGCAGGGCAATCCGCTGTTCGCCGCCGCCGGCGTCGATCAGGCCGCCAGCGCGACCCAGGCCGGCGGCAACATGGAAGGCAAGGAAACCCGGTTCGGCATCGCCGACTCGGGCCTGTTCGCCACCATCACCACCGCCGCCTCCTGCGGCGCGGTCATCGCCATGCACGACTCGTTCACCCCACTCGGCGGAATGATTCCCCTGGTCCTGATGCAACTCGGCGAAGTGGTGTTCGGCGGCGTCGGCTCCGGCCTCTACGGCATGTTGGTGTTCGCCATCATGGCGGTCTTCATCGCCGGTCTGATGATCGGCCGCACGCCCGAATATCTGGGCAAGAAGATCGAAGCCTACGAGATGAAAATGACC
>CALMNY010000286.1 GCA_937872125.1 uncultured Candidatus Competibacteraceae bacterium
CTGAGCAAGGCCCCGGCGGGCAATCCGATTGTCCTGCAATTCTCCCTGGACCTGAACGGCATCATGAACGTGACGGCGCGGGAGAAAAATACCGGGCTGGAGAAATCCATTCGGATTGATAACGTGCTGACCCGGTTCCAGGAAGGCGAACTGGAAACCGCGCGGGCGCGGGTGGAAGCCCTGTTCGGCGGCGGCCAAACCATCGAGGGCGAAACTGTTGCGCCGGCGGCCCCGACCGAGCACCAGTTACAGGCGCAAGCGCGGGCGGTGGTGGAAAAGGCCCAACGGCTGCTGGATCGCGCCAGCGAAGATGACCGTGAGGACATCATCAACTTGATCGAAAAGATCACTGATGCGCTGGCTGCCGAGGATTTCGCTGCGGTAAAAACGCCGCTGGCCGAGTTGTCCGACATCCTGTTCTATCTGGAGTCGTGATGGAGCGTTGTCCGGTTTGTCGCGCCCGCTTCAAGGGCGAAGCGGTCTGCTATCGCTGCGGCGCGGATTTGAACGTGCTGCTGGCGATTGAAGCCGAAGCCGCCGCGTGGGAACGGGAAACTATCGCTTTGCTGGCGGCGGGTGACTGGATCGCGGCGCGGCGGGCGGCGGACCAGACGCTGGCGTTGCAGTACAGCCCGCTGGCCGCCGCCGCGCGGGACTTTGCCGGTCGGGAACTGGTCACCCAGGAAGTGCGACGGTTCGAGCAGTTGCTGCACTAGCGCCAGCAGGAACGATTACTCATTGGCGGTGCGCTGCAACGTTTCCACGAACCGCCGGTGTTCCTCACTCCCCAGGCAACACTGCTGGTCAGCCAGCACCCGGGCCAGGTCGCCATTGAGCAGGGCCGGGCCGTTCAGCACCAGGCCCGGAAAAATCCGGCTGCGCCACAACCCGTCCGCGCCGGGCTGGAGCGGCTGGTATTCGTCGTCTTCCAGAACCAACCAGAGCAACCGCTTTTCCCGCACCAGCCACACCAGATATTCCCGTACCCCGTTGCGGCGATAGACCTTGCGCTTGTCGTGCAGGTCGTGGGAGGCGCTGGTGGAAGCCACCTCGACGATCAGTTCCGGCGCGCCTTCCAGGTAATCATCCCGGCTAATCCGGGAAGTCCCGCCCGCATTTTCCGGCAGGCGCAACAGAGCGTCGGGCTGGAACTCGTTGTCCGCATCCAGCCGCAGGGTAGCATTGTCGGCCAGTTCAACGCCTGGAGTAGCGGCCCAATAGGTCGCCAGCCAACCCATAACCAAGGCGTGTGGCCTGGCATGTCGTTCAAAGTGGAGTGGCGATGGCATGAAGACGGTTCCTTCGATCAGTTCGGCCTTTTTGAGTCGTGGCATGGCGTGATACCGACGCTCGAATTCCTTGCGGGTTAGGCGGTCGCCATTTTCCAGAAAGAGGATTTCAGGCGCTAAAGCGGACATGGCGGTTCCTGGTACGTTAACTGCTCGTTGCCATTTTGCAAAAAGCGTTTAGTGGATTCAAGCGCCTGAGACGATGTCAAGCAGGGCGTATGGCGCTTTACGCAGCCGTGGATTAACCTTATGGAAACCAAGGATGCCAGACATCTCCTCCGGTTTGGCGATAAAAAATCAGCGTACCAAAGACATGAAACCGCCATGGAAATCTTCGTCTATCACACCCCTGACCAAGTCCCGGACTTGAGCAAGAAAGCCCGCAAGGGCGGCCTCCAGCTCGATATGCCTGCCTGCGCCATCGTCATTGACGTGCTGCGCGCCACTACCACGATGGCGACGGCGCTCGAATCCGATGCGGAGGCCATTCAGGTCTTTGATGACCTTGATGAGTTATTCCGGGTCAGCAAACGCTGGCCAGCGGAACGGCGACTGCTGGCCGGCGAGCGCGGCGGCGAAAAGCTGGAAGGCTTTGATCTGGGCAACTCGCCGGCGGAATGCACACCGGCGCGCGTTGGCGGCAAGCGCTTATTCATGAGCACCACCAACGGCACCCGCGCCCTGGAACGGGTGCAGCAGGTGCCGATCCTGATGACCGCCTCGCTGACCAACCGGGCGGCAGTGGTCCGCTATTTACTGCAAGAACAGCCGCATACGGTATGGATCGTAGCGGCGGGCTGGCGCGGCGGCTTCTCGCTGGAGGATACGATCTGCGCCGGGGCCATCGCCTGCGGCTTGAGCGTCGAACGCGGCAGCGACTGCGCGGGGGACGATGAAGCCATCGCCGCCATGGCCCTGTTCGAGCAGTGGCAAACCCGGCTGCCACAGTTACTGCGCTATGCCCATCACGGGCGCGGTCTGGCGGCGCTGGGCTGTGGTGAGGACCTGGACTACTGCGCCCGGATTGACAGCGTTGACGTGGTGCCGCTGCAAGTCGAACCGGGGGTGTTGAAGGCGGCGGAACTGGATTGAGCGATCAATCCTGCCGCTTGCGCAGCAGGAAATAAAACCGCCCGCCATCCTCGCGCGCTTCCAGCAGGGCATGGCCCATCTGCTGGGTGAAAACCGTGAAGTCCCGAACCGATTCCGGATCGGTGGCGATGACTCGCAGCACTTGGCCGCCGCGCAGACTGGCCAGCGCCTTCTTGGCCTTGAGAATCGGCAGGGGACAATTCAGCCCGGAAGCATCCAGTTCGGCGTCAGCGACGGTCATGGACAGGGAGCCGTTGAGCCAGCTTGGCAAACGACCGTCTCCCGGGCGATTTGATAGCCGTTTTGCAGCATGTCGTTCAGCGCACCCTTGTTCTCGATCTGGCGGTAGCCCATCTGCCGCAGCGCCTGTTCAGCGATGCCGGAGCGGCGACCACTGCGGCAGTAGAGGACGATGCGGCTGTCGCGGTCCGGTGCGAGGGCGGCGATGCGGCCCGTGATTTCGTCGTAGGGGATATTGACGGCGTCTTGCACGTGCCCAGCGCGATATTCTTCGGTGGTGCGCACGTCAATGATCAACGGCTGGCCGGGAGCGGGCAGACCGCCGGCTTCGGCCAGCACCGGGATCGAAAGCAGCACGACGAGCAATCCGATCAGTTTTCTCATGGCAACCTCTCCTGAGGATTAATGCAGGTGGGTTAGAACGTTCACCGTTATAACGAATTTCGGGGCTATTACTCAACTGGCGGCGACCATCCGTTCAAACCGAGGTAAACCCGAGCAGCAAAACCCATGACTTTCTTCACCGAACCCGACTACTACGAAAAAACCATTCTGTCCGACCTGCAAGGCGCTTGGGGAAACTTGCGCGATGGCGTCGTCGAACACGCCGGTTTCCCGAACTGGGAGCGACTGCTGTTCCACATTGACGAGGCAATGAGTTGGGAAACCGTGCGGCATCTGGAGCGGATGGAACCGCTGTTGCTGTTGATCCGCAATCTGGCGACGCAGGGCGAAGCGCCCGAGGAAATCATGGAGACAATTGAGGACATTGCCGAGATTCTCCAGGAGGTGCGGCAGGATTTGAAGCAAGGCAAGCTGCTATAGTTTTTCCTTTCTCCATC
>CALMNY010000287.1 GCA_937872125.1 uncultured Candidatus Competibacteraceae bacterium
TTCCGTGTCTTCCGTGGACCCGAATTAGCGGCGCGGCGTCCGCAGCGTACCCAAAACGGCGCAGATTGCCGCCGTTTCCATTTCGTCCAGTTGGCGCATCAGCTTGCCGATGTATTGCAACTGGCGCTTGTGCCCACCGCGTTGCGTAATGGTCCGAGCCAGTTGCACCGCCGCCCGCAACTCGTCCGGCAACGGGACACGGCTCAACTGCGTTGGGGTCAGCTTCACCAGTTGCTCGCCCAGGTCCTGCAACGCCGTCGCGTCCCGCTTGCGCTGACTCTTGCTGGGCAGCGGGGGTGTTGCTGAATCATGTGGGTCCTGGTGGTCGTCGAAAGCGTCGTCGTGCATGGCGGAGAGGCGTCCTGATTCATGCTGTGGTCGGGCGGGTGCGTCGGCCCAGGAACAACCCCAGGATGAGCAACCCCGTCATGATGGCTACTGCCGGCCAATCGCCGAACCGGGCATAGGGGGTCAAGCCACGCAGGGGCTGGATTTCGCCGCGAATGACCTCGGCCTGAAACTGTGGGCCGCGCGCCTTAATCCGCCCCTGTTCGTCAACGATGACGGAAACGCCGGTGTTGGTGGCGCGGGCCAGGTACCGCCCGACCTCCAGGGCGCGCAGCCGGGCGATCTGCAAATGCTGGTGCGGGGCGGCGGAATCCTTGAACCAGGCGTCGTTGCTCAGGTTGATCAGCCAGGTCGCTTCGGGTAGCGCCCGCCGAATCTCACTGCCAAACACCGCCTCGAAGCAGATGGACAGTCCCACCGGCTGGCCGCCCGCGCGAAACAGCGGCTGCTCCAGGCCGCCCGGCGTGAAATCAGCCATGGGGATGTCTACCCAGTCGCGGAAGAACAGCAACAGCCCGCGCAACGGCAGATACTCGCCGAAGGGCAGCAGTCGGCGTTTGTGGTACAGCCCCGGCGAGCGACCAACGCCAATGATGCTGTTGTGGAAGATGCTGGTTTCCCACGAGCCGGTCGGGATGCCGGTGACGTAATCCACCCCGGCTTGCTGGGCGGCGCCCGCCAGCGCGGCGACGAAGGGCCGGACCTCGTCCAGCAGGGCCGGGATCGCGGTCTCCGGCCAGATGATCACGTCGCTTTGGCTCTGTTCAGGCAGGCTCAACTGGACATAGCGGGTCAGGGTCTCGTCCAGCGCGTCCGGGTTCCACTTGCGATCCTGGGTCACATTGCCCTGCACAATGGCGACCCGCAGCGCCGGGCCAGCCGGTTCCACCCACGCGATCCGTCCCAGGCCCCACGCCCCCAGCCACAACGCCGCCAGCAGTCCCAGCCAGCCCAGCCGCGCCCGCCAGTCGGCGCTGTTCAACAGCGTCCAGAGCAGGCCGGCGCTGAACACTACGGCCCAGCCGACGCCGAACACGCCTGCGTAAGGCGCGATTTGACCGAGCGGCGCATCGGTCTGGCTGTAACCAAGAGCCAGCCAGGGAAAGCCGGTGAACAGCCAGCTTCGCACCCAGTCCAGCAGCGTCCACAACGCCGGGAAAACCAGCAGCCAGCGCGCCGGTCCCGGCGGCGGTCCCCAGCGGGTGATCAGTCCACCGAGTGCGGTCGGATACAGCGCCATCACCAGAACCATCAGGGCGGTGGCCAGCACGGCGAATGGAGCCGGAGCGTTGCCATAAGCGTGCAGGCTGATGAAGACCCAGTAGATACCGAACCCATATACGCCCAGCCCGAACAGGCCGCCACGCAGGGCGGCGCGGCCCGGTGCGACGCCGTCCCAACTCCACAGCAAGATTATCGGCAGCAGAATCGCCAGCGGCCAGAATCCAAGCGGTGCGAAGGCGAGGGGCAGGAGCGCGCCGGCGCTGAAGGCCAGCAGGTCGGCAATGAGGGGGTGGCGGTACTGGAAAGAGGGCATGAAGTGGGGCGTGGGCGCGGCGTCAATCCAGGCCGGCGTAAATCTCGTCGAGAGCCAGCATAAAGTCCACGGAGCGAAACTCCATCACACCGCCAATATGGATGGAGGCTTGCCAGCCGTCCGCGCGCCGATAAACCTCGACATGCCTGGCTTCCTGCGACACCAGCACGTACTCCTCCAGGCTCTCGATCTGCTGATAGGCCAAGCGCTTATTATGGCGGTCTTTACGAAACGTTGAACTGGACAGAACTTCGATGATGAGTTTGGGATTCTGGCAAAGCACCCCATCATTTTCCTGGGATGTGCAACTGACCACCACGTCCGGGTAAAAAACATTGTGGGCGGCCTGCACTTTCAGGTCGGAGGCGAACACCCGGCAGGGAGTCCCTCGCAGGTGATTGAACAGGCGCGCCGCCAGCCCCACGATCAACCCCGCATGGGCGACGGTGCCGCCGGTCATGGCGATGATTTGGTTATCCAGCAGTTCATGCCGGGTACCCTGCTGATTTTCCCATTCGATGAATTCAGCAATGCTCAGGTCGTTGGCGTATTGAGGTTTGATCACCGCAGGCGGCCTTGGAAAATGAGGAACAAATCGTGAGCGCCAACGACCGTCTGAATCAGCCTTGAGGTTGATCAGAGGGTGACGCCACTTCCTCGGTGCGGAGGCTCATCTCCAGCAGGTGAATGCGCCGGTTGTCAGCCCGTACCACCTGGAAACGGAAAGCGTCCAGATCAACCGTTTCGCCGCCCTTGGGCAGACGACCCAGTTCCATCATCACCAGCCCGCCGATGGTGTCGGCCCGCTCGTCGCTCAGTTCGGCTTTGAAGTACGCATTGAAATCCTCGACCGGGGTCAGCGCCTTGATAATGAAGGCGTCGCCCTGCGGCCGGATGAACGCGCCATCGTCTACATCGTGTTCATCGTCAATTTCGCCGACGATTTCCTCCAGCACATCCTCGATGGTGATCAGGCCGGCTACGCCGCCATACTCGTCCACCACAATGGCCATGTGCAGGCGGCTGCTGCGAAATTCCTTCAGCAGGATGTTAAGGCGCTTGCTTTCGGGGATGAACTTGGCGGGTCGCAGCAGGGCGCGCAGGTTGAAATCCTCGCGGCGGTCGAAGGCGTGGGCCAACAGGTCCTTGACGATCAGGATGCCGATGACGTTGTCCTTGCTTTCATCAATCACCGGCAGGCGGGAGTGGCCGGATTCGACGATCTCGGCGATGAGCCGCTCCAGGCTCCAGTCGTGTTCCAGCACCACCATCTGGGCGCGCGGGA